>DATHOK010000178.1:0-12144 GCA_035484995.1 Verrucomicrobiia bacterium
TTGTGTGGGGACGGCCGCCTTCGGCCGTCCAGCCAAGCGCAGCGAAGCGCAGGTGCCACCACGACTCTAGACGCCCCTCAACTTCTTCGACTTCTCCTCCACCCCGCGAGCCAGCTTCTCCTTATGCGCCACAAGCTTCTCACCAACCGAAGCATCCCTGAGCGCAATCATCTGCGCCGCAAGAATCCCAGCATTCGTAGCCCCCGGCTTCCCGATCGCCACGGTAGCCACCGGAATCCCCGCCGGCATCTGGACCGTCGCAAGCAGCGAATCCATCCCCTGCAACGCCGTCGAAGGAATCGGCACTCCAATCACCGGCAAAGTAGTATGAGCCGCAATCACCCCAGCCAGATGTGCCGCCCCGCCAGCCCCGGCGATGATCACGCAAATCCCGCGCCCAGCAGCCTTCCGCGCAAAGTCGGCGGTACGATCCGGCGACCGGTGCGCCGAAGTAACGTCAGTCTCATAACCGATCCCAAACTCCTCCAGCGCTTTCCCAGCCTCGCGCATAATCTCAAGGTCAGAATCGCTCCCCATCACAATAGAAACCAGAGTCTTACTCATTTATCTCCTTTTTGTCATCCTGAGCGAAGGTCGTGCTTCGTGAAACGAAGCACAACCGCAGTCGAAGGATCTCTTTCACTCTCACCGCACCTGCGGCCCGACTGGGAATTTCCACCACTGGCTCCGGAGCCTGCACATCTGAATTACTTCTTCAGCGCCCTTCCCGCAATGTCCTTCCGGTAATGAGCCCCATCAAACCGAATTTTCTCGCAAGCTTCATAAGCCCGCGACACCGCAGTCTCCAAATCCGCCCCCCGCGCCGAAACCCCCAGCACCCGCCCGCCAGCCGTATAAAACACTCCATCGCGTTTCGAAGTCCCCGCGTGAAAAACTTTAACTCCCTCAACCGCCGCGGCGTCATTAAGCCCCGTAATCATCTTTCCCACCTCAAACGTTCCCGGATATCCTCCCGAAGCCATCACCACGCACACCGAAGCGTCGCGCGACCAAGTAAAATCACCTTCGCTGACCCTGCCCGCAATCGAAGCTTCCAGCGCATCCACCAGATCGCTCTCCAGGCGCATCAGAATCGGCTGCGTCTCCGGATCGCCAAACCGGCAATTAAATTCCAGCACCATCGGACCGCGGGCCGTCATCATCAGTCCGCAATACAGAACGCCCTTGAACTCCGCGCCCTCCGCCTTCATGCCCTCGACCACCGGACGCGCAATGTGATTCACCAGCCAGTCGCGCATCTTGTCGTCAACAATATCTGCGGTTGAATACGCGCCCATCCCGCCTGTATTCGGCCCAGTGTCGCCATCGCCCGCGCGTTTGTGATCCTGCGCCGCCACCAGCGGCGCAACCCGCTCTCCATCACTCAGCACCAGAAACGAAAGCTCTTCACCCTTCAAACATTCTTCCAGCACCACACGCAACCCGGCCTGGCCCACCATCTTGCCGCTCAACATTTCCGCCGCCGCGCGCGCCGCCTCCTCTTTGGTCGCCGCGATCACCACCCCCTTGCCCGCCGCTAATCCATCGGCCTTCACCACCACGGGCAAGTGAAAGTGCGTCAGAGCCGCGCGCACTTCTTCCACCGAATCGCAGATCGCATAATGCGCCGTGGGAATGCGATGTCGCTGCAGGAATTCTTTGGCAAAGCTCTTGCTCGCCTCCAGTTGCGCCGCCGCCTTGGTCGGCCCAAACACCGGCCAGCCACGGCGCGTAAACTCGTCCACCACTCCCAAAGTCAGCGGCAGTTCAGGACCCACCACCGTAAGATCAGGCCGCAACTGCTCGCCCAAAGCAACCATCGACGCCACGCTCTTCAAGTCCACCGGCAGCAATTCCGCGTCATCCGCAATCCCGCCGTTGCCCGGCGCGCAATAAAGCCTCGAAATCCGCGGCGACTGCCGCAGCTTCCACACCAAAGCATGCTCGCGTCCACCGCTGCCGAAAACCAGAACTTTCATAGCCAGAGAATCAGGTTAGGTGCAGAGAAGGAACGCTGTCAAACCGCACAAGCTTTACCCTGTGTTCCTCTGTGCCCTCTGTGTTAAAGCCTTTTTCTCGACGGCCAAATTAACCATGCTTAATTCCCATCGTATAATCTCCTCAGATGATCACCGTCTCCAAAGAAGACTATCTAAAAGCCATTCTCGAAGCCGAGAGCGAAGGCGAATCCGTAATCTCCGCCCGCCTGGCCGACTGGCTCAAAGTCTCGGCCCCCGCCGTCACCATGGCCGTCCGCCGTCTGAAAAAAGACGGCCTCGTACGGGTCCCAGCCGACGGCCACGTCCGCCTCACCGCCGCCGGCCGGAAGATCGCCCGCAAACTCACACTTCGCCATCACCTGATCGAACGCATGCTATCCGAACTCTTCGGCATGGAATGGTGGAAGGTCCACGACGAAGCCGAGCGCCTCGAGCACGCCGTCTCGCCCGACTTCGAAGCCAAACTCCTCGCTAAACTGGGCAAGACAGGCGCCTGCCCCCACGGCAACCTCAGCGAGATGGAAAGCCCTGCCAGCCGCCGCCATCGGGGACTGTTCCTGCTCTCCGATGCTGCACCAGGAGCCGCCTACGCCGTCAGTGGAATTTATGAGCGCGACCGCCGCCTGCTCGAGTTCCTCGAGGCCCGCGGCATTCGTCCCGGAGCCAGGCTGCGCCTCCTCGAGCGCAACTACGACCAGACCCTCGCTCTCTCCACCGCAGCCGGCAACGTCTCCCTGGGCCGCGCCGCCGCCGAGCGCGTCTGGGTCTCCCCCGCCAACCACGGCCCCGCCCGCTAACGGACGTCTTATAAAGTTGTCATCCTGAGCGGAGGTTGTGCTTCGTGAAACGAAGCACAACTGCAGTCGAAGGACCCCGTGCATCTCTCCGCGACCCCATGCCACGCAAGGCATTTCTATAGCAGCTGCCAGTCAGCGAAACTTTAGTTAACCATGGTTTATTCCATAGTGTATACTTACGCTAATCTCCGCGAGAGAAAGTCCCCAGGACACATCGGCAGAGATTACGCGCACCCAATCCAACCGATGAAGCCTGCCGTCGCCCAAGCCGAAGAGGAAGTAGTAATCACTCACGAAGACGTGGACCGCGCTCACGATCGCGTCCGAGTGTCTACAGCCCGCGCCCAGCGCGGCTTTTCCTCGCGTGCGCGCCTTCTGTGGTTGCTGGTTGGCCCAGGTGTACTCGTCATGTTAGGAGAAAACGACGGCCCCAGCATGCTCTCCTATGCCGCCACTGGCGCAAAATTCGGCATCGGATTCTTCCTTCCCTTCGTCGCCCTCACCTTTTGCATGGCCATCGCGGTCCAGGAGATGACCGTTCGCCTCGGCGCTGCCACCCATCGTGGACACGCCGAACTCATCTTCGAGCGCTTCGGTCCTTTCTGGGGATGGTTCTCCATGCTCGACCTCGGCATCGGCAACTTCCTCACTCTGATCACAGAGTTCATCGCCATCCGCGCCGGCCTCGGCTTCTTCGGCGTCCCTCCCTGGGTCGCGGTCCTCATTGCGCTTGTAATCCTCTACGGCGCTCTCATGAGCCACCGCTATTGGACCTGGGAACGCCTCACCCTGGCTGCAGCCGCATTCAATCTGATCTTCATTCCAGTCGCACTCATGACTCACCCCGCGTGGCACTCCGTCGGCCACGCATTTCTCACCTGGCAACCGCTCCCCGGCTTCAACAAAGACACCGTGCTCCTCATGCTTGCCGATATCGGGGCCACCGTTACCCCGTGGATGCTTTTCTTCCAGCAGAGCGCAACCGTCGATAAAGGAATGACCACAAAAGACATTCGCTTCGGCCGCATCGACACCGCCTTAGGCGCAGCCCTGGCGACCGCCGCCGCCATCGCCACGATTCTGGCGACCGCCCCGCTCCTCGCCCATCACATGACGGCGGAGAATTACCAGGCCGCTGAGTTCGCCCAGGCTCTCCAACCCATCATCGGACGCTTCGGCGCATCGCTCTTCGCCCTCGGCATGGTCGAGGCCGGCATCGTGGCCGCCATCACCATTTCAGCGTCCTCGGCCTACGCCTTCGGAGAAGTCACTCACAACCCCCACAGCCTCAACCTCCCCATGGGAGAAGGCAAGTCGTTTTACGCAGTCCTTACTTTGTGCGCGGTCGTCGCCGCGGCCATCGTCCTGATCCCAGGCCTGCCGCTGGTCTACGTGGTCCTGCTGGTAAACGTAGTCGCAGTTCTGGCCATGCCCCCGGCGCTGGTATTCCTTTTCATGTTGGTCAACGACAAAGAAATCATGGGCGACTTGGTCAGTCCATGGTGGGCAAACATTCTGTCCAGTGCGGTTGTATTCATCCTCACCGCCGCCGGAATACTCTTCGGCGTCAGCATAATCGCCCCCAACATCTTCGCCGCCCTGGGAGGAACGTAAACAAGTAGAGTGCCAGGCCTTCAGGCAAGGTGATGCAGTCCTTCCAGGCCTGCGTTGGAGGACAGAATTTAGAAGAGGCTTTAGTCTCGCTGAAAGACCGGGAAGAGCACGACTTCAGTTCTTAGCCTGCCCTGAGCAAGCGAAGCGCGCCAAAGGGTGCCAGTAGAGACTCGAATCACATGGGCTTTAGCCCTGAGGTACGTTTTTCGGGACAGCAAGAATCATTCTGAACTGGGAGAACAAATCTAGTGGTCAAGAAAGAACACCCTTCGCTCTCCGATCAAACCTGGGTACTCTCTTCGCTCGAGCACGATCAGCTGGTCAAAGCGAAGAAGCACCCCATCCCGCGCCTGCACCTCAAAGGCCCCGAACTCCTCGTCCTCTGGGCGCTTCGACTCTATCTTCTGTTTATGATGGCAGTAGTCGCCTACCAGGTCTGGACCGCCGCTCACTAAGGGCAATCCGCAGAATTATTTCGTCTTCTGGTCGCTGGCAGTTTCTTCCGGCTGGTCTTCAGCTTTCTGCCAGCTGGAATTCGGGTTGTATTCCTTCATAGCCTTCGCGATAGCATCCGTCTTCTTGCCGAGATCTTTCTGATACACCACCCCGTCCTGCCCAACAATGAAAGTCATTACCCCCGACGATCTGTATTCCGCCGGATACGCTACAAACGCGAATCCCGCAGTCATTTTTCCGTCCACAAGGTAACTCTCAGCACCGCCCGGAGCATTTTTCCCCTGACGCGTCAGAATGTGATAGTAATAGCCGCGATACGGAGTCGGAGCGCTGTCCCCGCTCTTGGCATAGCTCTCCGTAACCGCCGCTGCCACCAGCGGTCCAACCGGGCTCAGGGGTTCGCCGGCTGCGGCTTTCCAATAAAGGCCATCGCGCTGCCCTTCATCACTGAAGATTTTCTGCGCGTATTCCTTGTGCTGTCCCGAGTATTCCTTTTGCGCCGACACCAGCTCCTGGCAAACCCTGATCGTCGACATTTCATTCCGGCCAACTCGCCGGTACAAAATCTCTCTCTTTCCTGCTTCTGTGTCGAAGTACCACGAACCGCCTTTGTTCACCAGCGGTATGGGCGTCGGCCAATTCTTGGCGCCGATATACAAAACCGTCGTCCCGTCCGGCTCTTTCACCAGACGATGCATTTCCTGATACTTCGCCGCGAAGTTGGCCCGCGCCTGGGAGTCCTCGGCCTCGTCCCCGGACGAAACGATTTCTTTTCCGTCCGCTCCCAAAATGCTTAACATCGCTTTCTCGTCATTGCTCTGCGCTGCCGTGAACAGAGCGCTGCTCGCATCTTCTGCGGAAGAAAAAGTTTTCTGGCCCGTTTGCTGCGCCGCGGACGGCAATGTAAAGCACCCCGTCACAAGAACCACAACCGCGGCCGCCGCAAGCAGATCTGCCCGACGAGTTTCATAGAAATTCAACATCGCTCGCTGCATATGGCTTCTCCGTATTTCAAAGTCTTCGAACAACTGGAAACCCATCGCGGGTCCGATTACCGTCGCCCGCCGCCTCCGCCTCCGTGGAACCCTCCGCCGCCATGAAATCCGCCACCGAAGCTGGCGCTTCCGCGCGATGAGAAGTTCCTGGTCTGCCCTCCATGGTCGTAGCCGCTGAAGGCCCCAGATCGCACCCCGCTCTGACCGCGCGGTGCTGCATATCCTCGAGCCGCCTGCCGGTTTCCATCGAAAGGTCTGGCCCCTCCGGCTCGGTCGAAGCCGCCGCCGGCTCGGTCAAAACCGCCGCCTCGTGCAAATCCGCCACGAGCGTAGGCGCCCCGGTTATAAAACGTTCTGCTCCCGGAGTAGTACCTCCCGCCGTTGAACCTCGCGTAATGGTCATGCCAGTCGAATCCCCAGTGACCCCATCCCCATCCAAACCCGCCCCACCACCCGATTCCGAACCCAAGTCCGAATGAAAGATATGGCCCGCCAAACCAGATTCCAGGGTACGGATACCATCCCGGCCACGCCACCACCGGATATCCGTAAACCAGCCACGGATCGTACGCCGGAACGTAAACCACATCCGGATCGGTAGGCGCAATCTCGATATCCGAGTCCTGGTCCGTAACCGTTTGCTGCGGTGTAGTCTTCAGATTGCCGGCCTCTTCCGCTTTTCGCCGCATCACCTGCACCGCATCCATCACATCCTTCTGCTGGTTGTAGTAGGCATCGCCCAGCGATGACGTCCATGAAAGGTTCTTGTCCATATTTCCCAGCACCGAAGGAAATGCCGACAGCGCCTTCACGCTCGGATCCCACGGTTGCTGGTCCACAGCGTTACCCAGGTCAGTACCCTTCAAATCAGGATGCGCTTGCACAAATCGGTCCGCCTCTACCACCTGTTCGGGAAACGTCGACGCAGCCAGGATCTGCGCCACCAATGAATCCGGATACAGCGCAATCGGCGCGACCAACTGCTGCAATTGCTCGGGAGTCTGCTGCGTGTACGGTGGCGCCGGAGCAGGTGCCGGCGCGCTCTGATCCGCCGCACCTTGAACTGGAGCGGCCTCAGCCGGCGCACCTTGGTCTTGCGCCCACACATTCTGAGGCAAGGTCGCGAACACCAGAACCACCGACAACAGGCAACCCAGACTCCTCTGGCCCAATCGATGCTCTGAAAAACTTCCCATGCGTCCGAATATGTTCATATGCTTGAACCTCCCCTGCACTAACATCGCCTGAATCTTTCCTAGTTAGATAGATGACCAACCCGCGATTTAGGTTTCATAAGGCCATGATGCTACTCTCCGTCGAGATCGCGGTATGTAATTTTCTGTAAACCGCCGCGCCAAACTCCCCCGCCCACGAAGACGCGGCCCCTTGTCATCCTGAGGAAGCGGAGTCGCACGCGAAGCGAGCGACTCCCGACGAAGGACCTGTGCATTTTTGTGAAGCTGCCGCGTGCCGCCTCGTTGACTTGTCCCCGCGCCCAACCTAAGATGTGCATTCAGTGGACGCACTCCCTGCGTGCCAAGTGAAATGAGCGATTCGTCCTCACTCGTCGGACAAACCATCTCTCATTACCGCGTGATCGAAAAGCTCGGCGGCGGCGGTATGGGCGTCGTCTACAAGGCTCAGGACACGCGCCTTGATCGCTTCGTGGCTCTTAAATTTCTTCCTGACGACCTCGCCAAAGATCCCCAATCCCTCGCTCGCTTCCGCCGCGAAGCCAAAGCCGCGTCCGCTCTCAACCATCCCAACATCTGCACCATCTACGACATTGGCGAAGAAAACGGACGGACTTTCATCGCCATGGAATGTCTCGAGGGCCAAACTCTCAAGTATCTGATCGCGGGCCGTCCCATAGACATGGAGCGCCTCCTCGACCTCGCCATCGAAATCTCCGATGCCCTCGATGCCGCCCACGCTCAAGGCATCGTTCACCGCGATATCAAGCCGGCCAACATCTTCATCACCAAACGCGGCCACGCCAAGATTCTCGATTTCGGCCTGGCTAAAGTCACCACTCCTCGCCCCGAAGCCGAATCCGCCGCCGCCACTCTCGCCACCGTCGGCGTCGACTCCGACCATCTCACCAGCCCCGGCTCAGCCCTCGGCACCATGGCTTACATGTCACCCGAACAGGTTCGCGGCAAGGAACTCGATGCCCGTTCTGACCTGTTCTCCTTCGGCGCCGTGCTCTATGAAATGGCTACCGGATCGCTCCCCTTCCGCGGTGAAACCTCCGGCATAATCTTCGAAGCCATCCTCAATCGTGCACCTCTTTCCCCCACCCGCCTCCACCCAGACGTTTCCCCCGAACTCGAACGCATCATCGGCAAGGCCCTCGAAAAAGATCGCGACCTCCGCTACCAGAATGCCGCCGAACTTCGCGCCGATCTTAAGCGCCTGCGCCGCGACACCGGTTCCGGACGCGTCTCCAGCGGCTCAGTCCCCGCCGCATTCTCTTCTTCTTCTGCGCACCCGGGATTTTCCGCCTCCCCGGAAACCCTCCCTTCAGCTTCAGCCACCGCTCCTTCAGGAGCGTCGGCTGCCCATCCTTCCAACAGTTCCATCATCGCCGCAGCCGCCTCCCGCAACAAAGGCAAAGTTCTTTCCCTTGGCGTGTTGCTCCTTCTTCTCGTTCTCGCCGCTGGCTATGGCGTCTACCGCTTTGCTCTGAATCGCCAGCCCTCCGAAGGTCCGGCCACCGTCACAAAAATCAGCCAGTGGAACAAGTCGATCGACTACCCCAGTCTCTCCCCCGACGGCCGCACCATCGCTTTCACCTCTCCCGTCGACGGCTACGACCAGGTCTTCGTCATGCTCACTTCCGGCGGCGCCCCTCTTCAACTCACTCACGACGAAGTCAATAAGATTGTTGTGAATTTCTCCTTCGACGGCACTGAAATTTACTTCGTGCAGACTCTTGGTGAATTCGAGATCTGGACCATACCTACCTTGGGTGGCTCTCCGAAACACTTGGCTGCGGGTTTTAATGTCGTCTCATCGCCCGACGGCCAGTCTTTGTTCATCCAGAAAGCTGACGCTCGCATCGTTCGAACGTTGAGGACTGGCTCTGGCGAAGAGCTGCTCTACACCGCTCCCGTCAGCACCAACTTAGGGTTTGGCCTCAAGGCTTACCCGGACGGGCGGAGCCTCCTGATCACCTTCGGCACTTCCAGCAAGATGTCCTTCCAGCGATTGGATCTCTCCACCCGCAAGATCGAAGACCTGGCCGATCTGCCGGAGACCTCTGCCCACACCTCGTGGGCTGTTCCGGGCAAAAGCCTATATGTGAGCCGCAAGGTCAACGGCATTTCCAACCTCTGGGAGTTCTCTCTCGATAATCATTCCTTGAAGCAAGTCACTTTCGGTCCCGGCCCTGACAGAAGCCCCATGTCCGACCCGAACGGCAAGGGCATTTACTTCATTAACGGCAGAAGTGCCGGAACCCTGACTCTCTATCGCGCCGCCTCCAAACAATTTTCTGATCTCGTAACCGAGGACACAAGTCAGCCCATCTTTTCAAATGACGGCCAGCACTTGGCATACATCACCCAACCCGAAGCGGATAGAACAGAACTCTGGGTCTCGGATTCCGCCGGCCACAACCCCGTGAAACTTATTTCTTCCGGCGCTAACTTGGAAACATTGGGATGGTCCAACGACGCAAGCAAATTTCTTTTTGCCGATCGTACCGGGACGGACTGGCAGCTCTTTATCATCGATGCCAATGGCACGCATCTTCATGAGTTGCCCTGGTCGGGAGATTTTGTCGGCTTCGTCATTTGGGAAACCGGCGATCACTCTTTAATATTGGGCGGCTCCGACAAAAGTACTCGCGCCGATAAGAACTGGAGACTCTCTTTAGATGGCTCTCCCGCAGCCCCCTTTTTCGACCACTGTGGCATGGCCGTCGATTCTTCTCCCGACAACAAATTCATCATCACCTCCTCGCTCTGGGGAGACAATCCTGGCCTCTATCAATACTCCGTCGCCGATAAAAAGTGCACCACCCTGAAGTCCGGCATCGTGTCTTTCATGGCCCTGTATTCACCCGACGGCAAGTCTTTCCTCTACTCTCTCGCCGCCCACGGCGAAACCATCATTTTCCGCCAGCCCTTGCACAACGGCACCCCCGTCGGCTCTCCAGTCCCAGCCCTCAAACTCCCTTTCTCTCTTCGAGAAGACTACGGCGGCAACGCCTTCGCCGTCTCCCCCGATCTCTCTTCGGTGGTTTACGCCCGCCCCGGCGGCTACGACGACCTCTACTTCCTCTCCAAAAAATAATCCGCACGTCCCACGCCTCTACGCAATCCGCCCCAAAACGACTAAACTTAAAGGTTCCAGGAAGCCAATCATGTCCTTAAATACTTTCAACACCCGCTCCATTCTCAAAGTCGGCGGCAAAGAATACGAAATCTACCGACTCGACGCCCTCGACCAGCAAGCCATCTCCACCAAACATCTCCCTTTCTGCCTCCGCATCCTGCTGGAAAACTTGCTGCGCACCGAAGACGGCCGCAACGTAAAAAAAGAAGACATCCGTTCCATGGCCGCCTGGAATAAAAACTCCCAGCCCGACAAAGAAATCGCCTTCACTCCCAGCCGCGTCCTGCTCCAGGATTTCACCGGCGTACCCTGCGTAGTCGACCTCGCTGCCATGCGCGACGCCATGCAACAACTAGGCGGCGATCCCGCTCTGATCAACCCGCTCCAGCCAGTGGAACTAGTAATCGACCACTCAGTCCAGGTCGACGAATTCGGCACCACCAGCGCCTTCGACGTAAACGCTCTTCTCGAATTCCAACGCAACAAAGAGCGCTACTCCTTCCTCCGCTGGGGACAGACCGGCTTCCGCAATCTAGCAATAGTCCCCCCCGACACCGGAATAGTTCACCAGGTAAATCTCGAATACCTGGCGAGAGTAGTCTTCGTCCACGAAACTACCGGCAAGCGCACAGCCTACCCCGACACCCTGGTAGGCACCGACAGTCACACAACTATGGTGAATGGGCTTGGGGTGCTTGGATGGGGCGTGGGCGGGATTGAGGCGGAAGCCGCGATGCTCGGGCAGCCTGTTTCCATGTTGATTCCGCTTGTAGTTGGCGTGAAGCTTAGTGGGCGTTTGCGCGAAGGCGCTACTGCTACCGATCTCGTTCTCACCATCACTGAGATGTTGCGCAAGCATGGAGTGGTGGGAAAGTTTGTCGAGTATTTCGGACCTGGACTGCGCGATCTGCCGCTCGCTGACCGCGCTACCATCGCCAACATGTCGCCGGAATACGGCGCTACCTGCGGCATATTCCCTGTCGACAAAGAAAGTTTGAAATATCTGAAGCTGAGCGGACGCAGCGACGAACTCATAGCTCTGGTCGAAGCCTACTGCCGCGAGCAGGGACTTTTCCACGACGACAAGACGCCCGAAGCGGAATACTCCGAACTGCTCACGCTCGACCTTGGCACGGTTGAGCCCAGCCTGGCCGGCCCGAAGCGCCCGCAAGACCGCGTGATCCTCTCCCAGGCCGCCGACTCTTTTCACAAGGCTCTTCCGTCACTCATCAAACCGAAGGCGGGAGCGAAAACCAACGGGTCGGGAGCGACCAACTCCGCCACCAATTCCGCCCGATGGGAGCAGGAAGGCGGCAGCCCCGCTGCTATCGGCGTGGAGGATCCAAACGTGCACGAGCACGTCTCGCGGAGCGTAAAGGATTCGCTCAAGCACGGCAGTGTCGTCATCGCGGCGATCACTTCCTGCACCAACACTTCAAACCCTTCAGTGATGATCGGCGCCGGATTGTTAGCGAAGAAGGCGGTTGAAAAAGGCCTGTCCGTTCCGCCGTGGGTGAAAACATCGCTGGCGCCGGGCTCGAAAGTAGTCCGTGATTATCTCGAGAACGCCGGCCTGACACCGTATCTCGAGAAGTTGAAATTCCACATCGTGGGTTACGGATGCACCACCTGCATCGGCAACTCCGGGCCGCTGCCGGAAGAAGTCTCGAAAGCGATCGATGAAAAAGATCTGGTGGTCGCTTCCGTGCTCTCCGGCAATCGCAACTTCGAAGGCCGCATCAACTCCGAAGTCCGCGCCAACTATTTAATGTCGCCGCCGCTGGTGGTAGCCTTCGCGCTCGCCGGACGCATCGACATCGACCTCCGCACCGAGGCCATCGGCAAGGGCAGGGACGGCAACCCTGTCTACCTCGCCGACCTCTGGCCCATGCAGCGCGAAGTCGACGAGGCCATCCAGCAGTCTGTGACCGCGGAGATGTT
>DATHOK010000179.1:0-3815 GCA_035484995.1 Verrucomicrobiia bacterium
ACCGCGTCCTGCGACTTGTGGCAGAACGAACAGCGCAAAATCTCGTCGGAGCCCGACTTGGTTTTCACTCGGCTCTACTCCTTTAACCCGATCCGGATAACAGCTATCTGCCATCTGCAAGCGCGAAGGCAGATCATACCGCTTTTCCGGTCTTATAGATGATATCGTCTATGATTCCGTATTCCTTAGCTTGTTGGGCATTCATAATGAAGTCCCGCTCGACGTCCTTTTCCACCTTGTCGAGCTTTTGCCCGCTGTGCTTCGAGAGTAACTGGTTGGTAATCTCCCGCATACGCAGGATTTCGCGGGCGTGGATGTCAATATCAGTGGCCTGACCCGATAATCCCCCCATAGACGGCTGGTGGATCAGAATCCGCGAATTCGGCAAAGCATTCCGCTTTTTGGCCTGCCCGGCCGCCAACAGCAAAGCCGCCATCGAGGCCGCCTGGCCCACGCACAGCGTCATGACGTCATTTTTGACATACTGCATGGTGTCATAAATGGCCATCCCCGCCGTGATCGACCCGCCCGGAGAGTTGATGTAAAGCTGAATGTCCTTCTCGGGATCTTCCTGCGCCAGAAACAGCATCTGGGCGATCACCAGGTTGGCGATGTTGTCGTCAATCGGCGTACCTATGAAAATAATGTTATCGCGGAGCAGCCGGGAATAAATGTCGTAGGCGCGTTCGCCCCGCCCGGTCTGCTCAATGACCATCGGAACGAGCATCATTTGCGCGTCGTTCCTGTTCCCATCATTTTGTTTCACGTTCACCTGCCACACTCCGCCCCGAACTACCGCTTGCAATCTCGGGGAGGGTCGAAAGTGGTCCGTGTCTTTTTCAAGTTACGCGGACTGGTGATAAAGAAATTCGAGGGTCTTCTCGCTGCGGATTCTATTCCGGATTCTATCGAGGCCCCCATCCTCTGTCAAACGAGCGCGCACCGCCTCCGACGTCTGTTTTGACTGTTTCGCCAGAGCTTCCAACTCCCGGTTCACTTCCTCATCGCTGACCTCAATTTTCTCGAGATCGGCAATCCGCTCTAGGAGCAACGAGGACTTTACATCGTGCACCGCCTGCTCCCTCTGCCCCGCCCGAAGTCGCGGAAGGTCCATCTTCTTCAAGTCTTCCATCTTCATGCCCTGCGCCGCTAGAGCCCGCAGGCCACGCTCCAGGCGCAGATCAATCTGCCGGTCGACCAGCGACTCCGGCACCTCGAAATCATTGCGCTTCACCAGGTCAGCCACCAGCTTGTCTTTCGCCGCGTGCTCGGACGTGTGCCGCTTTTCGGCTTCCATGTTGTCGCGGATCTGCTTGCGAACCTGGTCGAGGCTGGTGAACTCGCCCAACTCTTTGGCGAAGTCATCGTTCAGCTCCGGCAAGCTCTTCTGCTTGATGCCATTTACCTTCACGGTGTAGACAAAAGTCTTGCCCGCGAGCCGCTTGTCGGTGGCGTCTTCGGGATAGCTCACATCGAAGGTGCGTTCCTCGCCGGACGAAGCTCCAGTCAGGTGCTGGGTAAATTCAGGCACCGTGTTCTTGCCGCCGATCTCGATCAGCACATCGTCCATGTGCACGGGATTCGCTTTGGCATCGGCAACATCTTTGCCATCTTTGGGCTTTCCGTCCATCGAGGCCTGGGCGAAGTCACCCTCGGCTAGCGGGCGTCCCTCGACAGTAGTGTAGGTCGCGTGCTGCTCGCGGACGCTGTTGAGCGCCTGCCCCACTTCTTCATCCGTGACGGCGATCTCCGGCTTGTCGGCGCGCAGCTCTTTGTAGCCCTCGACCTGAATCTCGGGCAGCACTTCAAATGTAGCCTTGAAGGTGAGCGGCTCGCCGTCATGCATGTGCAGGTCGGTGACGCGAGGCTGCGAAACCGGGATCAGGCCTTGTTTCTCAGCTTCCCGTCGGAAGTATTTCGGAATCAGAGCCTCGGCCACATCGTTCTTAAGACCATCACCGAAGCGTTGCTTGATGATGGAAGCCGGCACATGCCCCGCCCGAAACCCCGGCAGCCGTGCACTCTTCTGATAGCGCTGAATCTGGAACTCGGTCTCGCGGGCAACCTCCGCGGCCGGGATCTCAACTGAGATCTCGCGCTTGATGTCTTTCTTGGCAGTTTCCGTCTTCTTTGCGTCGATCTTGTCCGCGTCGGTGGTTTCTGTGGGGCTCACGTTTGCCTTTCACCCGCCGCCTGATTCGAGGGTCGTCTCTAGACGACAGCAGCCCGAATTCATACGGCGTTAACTTGAGTGTAAAGACGGGAGGGGAGAAGCGTCAAACGGGGAAGCGGTGATGCATCGAGCCCCAACCCTCCTCAAGCGGCCATGTCATCCTGAGCGAAGTGTGACGCCCACGAAGTGGACGTCATGCGCAGTCGAAGGATCCCCTTGTCGCTGAAAGTGACCCTCGGCGTGGCAAGGCATTTCCGCCACCGGCGGGTGGCCCATGTCCGGGACGAGTGGAAACCTCGGGTGCCCCATTTCTCGATTCCTTTTGCGAGAGGCGGGGCTTTTCAGCCGCCGCCGGGGCCAAGCATGCCTGGCGAGTCGAACAAGTCTTACCCATCGGTATTGATAAATCAAGATTTGCCTTGATTTACCGCGCTAATCCGCTAAAATGGAGATCGAGGGCGCTTGCCATGCCAACCACGACCAAGAAATTCACACCGGAAATCGACGCCAAACTCTACAAAGAGTTCGTTGCTACCGCCAAGCGCAACGGCCAGTCGCAGAGGCATGTCCTGGAGGAGGCACTGAAGTTCTACTTGAAAAACGTGGTCCCGTCGCAGCACCTGGTCCGCCCCGAGGTGATGAATGATTTCGAGCAGTCGGTGGCTCGCAACCGCGACTTGCTTGATCGCCTCGCCAAGTAGGCAAGTAAATGTCGGATTACCTGACGGTCGCCGAAATCTACCAAATGCAGCACCGGCTCATTGACATGTTCGGCGGCCTGCACGGCGTCCGGGACAAGGGCGCGGTTGAGGCCGCCGTCTTTCGCCCACAAACCGGCTACTACAACTCACTCGAAGAAGAGGCCGCGGCGCTGATGGAATCCCTCGGCAACAATCATGGCTTCTTCGATGGCAACAAGCGTATCGCGTTCGCCGCTGCCGATGTCTTCCTCCGCCGCAACGGCTTCTACATCGAAGTCGAAGCGACCGCTGGCTATGACTTCATCAACGGATCGATGGAGCGCCACGAATTCCGGTTTGCCCAAATCCTCGCATGGATCCGTCAGCACTGCAAAGCCATGAAGTAATTCCAGCCCTCAGTGCGACCCACTCGGAATGTCGCCCTCTCCAAGCCATTTCCACAACCACAATGTGACATCTGACCTTGTGCCGCTCGACGAATCGCGCGATCATGGTCGAGGCAGTGACGGTCGGGTGAACCCGCATCGTCGCGCCCCTAAGTCCCTTGTTGTCCGGATTTTAGTATCTAAGTTCTTTGACATCCGTATTTTGCCGGGAATTTCTTGCTAATCTGATGATTCCACTAGACCCCAGGGGGAGGGGTTATCGAGAATAACCTCTCAGGCCCACTCGAAGAACACCAATCGCGGCGGGCCTCGAGAGATTTATTTCCGATCAGGAATTCACAGGGCCCGCTGGTACTAATTACCCGAGTTTTCACAGAGAAGTAATATCCGCGTAATATTCCCCGGCTAATACTCCCCGTGGAGGCTTTATATGAACACGAAGAGGTTAGTACTGGCTGCAGCGGGCACCGGGGCAGTCCTGGCGCTGGCAGCGCTCGGAATCGCGGGAGATAGGGGAACGGAATCCTCAGGCAAGATCAAGCATGTGCTGTTGTT
>DATHOK010000180.1:0-12408 GCA_035484995.1 Verrucomicrobiia bacterium
ACAAGCGTTCTTTGCGCAGTGAAGGATCTGGGCGAGCCGCACGAAGCGTCGTGTCTTTTGCGACGCAATACTCGTGCGTTTGGCTCGCTTCCTTACTCGACTGCTGCCAGGACCGTTGCTCTAAACGTCCGTCCCAATACTTTGCATCACTTCGCCCACCAGATAAATCGATCCCGTGATTACCACCAAAGCTTTCGCGCCGGCGAGCACTCGCGCCCGCTCCAATGCAAGCTTCACATCTTCCACCGTCTCGACGTCAACTCCGGTTCGCACAGCCGCCCGCTGAATTTCCTCGGGCGACGCCGCCCGCGGATTCTCCGGCCGGGTTGCGATCACGCGCTCTGCCAGCGGAAAAAGGATCTCGGTCATCTCCGAGATTGCCTTATCCCGCATCGCCCCAAAAACAAAAATCAGCGGACGGTCCTCATATCGCTCCGAAAGGGCCGACCGCAGCGCCCACGCTCCCGCCGGATTGTGCGCCACGTCAAGCACCATCTCAGGCCAACCCGCCTGCGCTGCAATCACCTGAAAGCGCCCCGGCCATCGCGTCTCACGAATGCCGCGCTCAATGCTCTTGGCAGTGATGCCGTCGATTCCCTGCCGATTCAACTCCACCGCAGTCGCGACTGCCAAAGCCACGTTGCGCAACTGATGCCGCCCCACCAAAGGAGTCTCAACCAGAATCTGCTCGCCGAGAACCGCGAGAGGATAGCGATAAACGAAGCCACCTTGCCCGCCACTGGGTACCAGGTGCTGGTTATTGGCAGGTGAAACCGACGGCACATAGGGCACCGCATTCACCGCTCGCGCGTCCAGATCGAGAATCGTATTGCCGATCACGTCATTCGCTTCCGGCTGCTGCGGCAGTGTCACGACTGCTCCGCCCGGACGGATAATCCCGACCTTCTCCCGGGCAATCTCTCCCACCGTGTTCCCAAGAAACTTCTGATGATCCAGTGAGATGTCGGTAATCACGCTCACTCGCGGAGCCACAACATTCGTCGCATCGAGCCGACCGCCCATGCCGACTTCAAGCACAGCAAGGTCTACTCTCTCCTGCGCGAAATGCTCGAAGGCAATCGCAGTCATCATCTCGAAGAAGCTGGGATGCCACGGTAACTCTCCACGCTCGATCAGCCTCTCTGCAATCCGATCTACTTCGCCCTGCAGAGCCGCAAAATCGTCGTCACTGATCTCTTCGCCGTTCACTCGGATACGCTCGTTGATCCGCACCAGATGCGGCGAGGTATACAAACCCGTTTTCAATCTCGACGCCCGCAGAATCGAAGCCAGCGTAGCCGCCGTCGAGCCCTTGCCATTCGTTCCCGCGATCAGCACACTAGGGAACCGGCGCTCCGGATGATCGAGCGCCCGCAGCAGTACCCGCATGTGATCCAGATCGAACTTGTGCGAAGGTGTCTGCGCCAGTTCGTGGCCAAGCGCAAACATGCGCGCAATCGCTGTTTCGTAGGACATAAAAAAGCTCTCAGCTATCGGCCGTCAGCCACCAAAAACACAAGTGGTCATCCCGAGCGCAGCGAGAGATCTTGGTGTTTGCCCGCAGCGGCAACGGCGGCGGTGCAGGCAAGAACCAAGATCCCTCGCTTCGCTCGAGATGACAAACTAGATTGGCGCTTCAGGCTCCAAACACGGAGAGCTGACAGCAGCACTCACGCCGCCATGAAATCCAACGCTCGCTTAATGTAAGGCTTGAGTTCTTTGCGAGGCACGACGGCGTCCAACATGCCATGCTCCAGCAGAAATTCGCTACGCTGAAATCCTGCCGGCAGTTTCTGCCGGATCGTCTGCTCAATCACGCGCGGCCCGGCGAATCCAATGAGCGCGCCCGGTTCGGCAATATTCAAATCCCCCAGCATGGCGAACGACGCGGTCACGCCTCCCGTAGTCGGATCGGTCAGCACAGAAATGTACGGAACCTTGTCTTTATCCAGACGCGCCAGCGCCGCCGAAATCTTCGCCAGCTGCATCAGGCTGACTACGCCCTCCATCATCCGCGCTCCGCCCGAAGCCGAAACAATAATCAGCGGCGTGTGCGAATCGAGCGCCCGCTCTACCGCGCGCGTGATCATCTCGCCCACCACGGCGCCCATGCTGCCACCGATGAATGCATACTCCATCACACTGAGGACAACCGGGCGTCCCAGCAGTTTGCCGCGCGCATTGATCACGGCGTCTCTCAATCCCGTGTCATGCTGCGCCTGTCGCAGGCGTGACGAATAAGGCTTCAAATCCACAAACTTCAAGGGATCGGTCGACGACAGGTTCTCGTCGAACGTCTCATATTCATCGTCATCCAGCAGCAGCGCCAGCCGCGTCCGCGCATCGATGCGAAAGTGCTTCTCGCACTTCGGACACACATTCAAATTGTCTTCCAGATCCTTCTTCCAGATAATCTGCCGGCAGCTCTCACACTTCACCCACAACCCCTCGGTGCGCACTGTCTTCTCGCCCGAAGTATTGAGTTCCCCGGATTCGCGTTTGAACCAAGCCATAAGTCAGTTGCCAGTACCGAGTACCCAGTACCCAGAAAAACAATGCGGGTTTTACTGGGTACTAGGTACTTAATATTCAATCCCCCGCTGCGCCATCACGCCCTTGTCGTACGCGTGCTTCACCTGCCGCATCTCGGTCACCGTGTCGGCAACCTCGACAATTGTGGGGTGTGCGTTCCTTCCCGTCAAGATGACGTGCACCATCTCCGGTTTCTTCTTCAGGCTCTCCACCACTTTCGCCGGCTCCAGCATGCCATAGCTGATCGCATAGTTGATCTCATCTAGTACGACAAGATCCCACTCTCCCGACTGGATTGCCTTCTCCCCCTCCGCCCACGCCTCCTCGACCATCTTTATGTCTTCCGGATCAGGCTTCTCCGCGCCCACCTTCACAAATCCTCGTCCCATCTGCTTCATCACGAACTTGTCCCCGAAGGCTTTCACCGCATCCAGTTCCCCGTAATGCCAGGAGCCTTTCAGGAACTGGAGCATCAGCACCCTCATCCCCTGGCCCACCGCACGCAAAGCTGTCCCCATCGCGGCAGTCGTTTTCCCTTTGCCTGGCCCGGTATTCACGATGATGAGACCGCGGCGCACGTCGGTCATGGTTGCAGGAAGCTTGATTCTACTAGAAAGCGTCCGGAAGGACAGAACGTGGAAAGCCGCCTCGGTTCGAAAAGAATGCTGGCTCAGATCGAAGAATCCTGCTGGACGATGGCTCAGGTGAGGACAGCCGCCCCTTCGACAGGCTCAGGGCAAGCTCTCGGCTGTCCGGTCGAGCGAAGCTCGGCCATCTTCGTCACGGAGGCGTAAGGCGAACCTCCACAACACGCGGCTACTCCCTAACTTTTGGTTGACTTGCTCCCGCGCAGGTCAATCTCCCCCGTAATCACTTGAGCGTGCAACCGGTACTTCCCCGGACCTTGCTGCTCGAATGACCGGAACAGACCATCCTTCGACACATCGAATGCCGAAGCGTCTATGCTGCCGGTCATTACCGAAGCATCGCGGTGACCGTACTGCTCTGGGTGGGGAACGTCAATCTGAATGGTGCCTGCAAAAACTCGAACGTCCTTATCGCCTTCCACATCTTCCACAACCACCTCCCCCGCCGACAATCTGACCCAAAGATTCGAACTGCGCGGGACCTGGATGGTAGCCTCGAAATTGTTGTGCGGGGTTTCGGAGACGTAAACGTCGGCGCTGGAGCCTGTCCGTTTGATCTCTGCCTTGACGCGTTTGAGTTGTTCCTCCGAATTGGCGCGCCAGGTCACAACGATGTTCTCGGAGTCGCCCGGAGCGATCGTGTATCCCCCGGCTTCGAGGTGCAAGCGAATTGTGCCTCCCGAAACGAACTCCTGTCGTACCGAATAAGGCGTGGGATGCTGTGCGGAATGTTGTCCCGGAGTATCGGCAGCCTGCTGACCAAGCAGGAGCCCAGGAATCAGCAGCACAATCCAGAAACCAAAACCTTTCATACACACCTCCGCCCTTAGTCTCTAGGTACGGGGGATTGGCGAACTAAGTTCCGGCAAAATCAGGTCGGACCTTCAAAAAGCGCGAACAGAGTGGAAAGATCAGGCTTCTACGTTGTGCCCATACGTCGCTCATAACCCTAGGGCAGCCCTTCCCGTTAATCGACTCATGACACGTCTGCAAAAGTACGATCTTTCCACGGAACTCCTGCATCCAACCCTGCGTATTCGGGTGCAAGCAGATCTCTGTCCGCTGGCAGACTGCGGAGGTCTCGTCGTGACCAACAAGTGTCTAGTGTTTTTGTTTTGCGTGCTCGCGGCTCTACCTGCATTTTCCGCGCAGCACGTCGCCCTTCACCCCAGACCTGGCTTCGACTCCGGCGAGCAGGAGGTCATCCGCCAGATCGTCGATATGGAGCGCCAGGCCAAGGAAGCCAGTCTGCGCCGCGACGCCGATTTCTCCGTGCGTACCCTCGCCGAAGACTACGTCGCCATAACCCCGCTCGGCCAGGTAACCACCAAGCAGGAAATCATTAGCGCCCGCCGCAGCGGCCAGCTCCGTTACGAAGCCCTGAATGTCACGGATATGGTTGTGAGGGTGTATGGCGATACTGCCGTCGTCACCGCCCGCGCCGATGTCAAAGGCCATCAGTTGGGCGAAGACTTCAGCGGCCCCTATCGCTACACCCGCGTCTGGGTCCGCCGCAACGGACACTGGCAGACCGTGAGTTATCAGGCAACCGTTACGCAGTGAACCTGCGCGACGCCTTCCCATGGGCCTGTTCCACCCGTGCGGTCTACAATAGACAATTGTCTTGAGGATGGCTTCATGACACCGCGTAGGAATCTATCCGTTCGCCCGCGTTATTCCGGTTGGATTTATCTTTATCTTTATCTTGATCTTGCGATTCTGGTCGCGCTCTGCTCCGCCGTCGCCGCGCCTTGCATCGGGCAGAGTTCCCAGCTCGCTCCAGGCAAGCAGGCCCAGATCGCCGCCGCCGCCGCCAGGTTCATGGCTTCCACCCATATCCCCGGCCTCTCGGTCGCAGTGGTCGAGAACGGCAAGTACGAATGGGCGCAAGGATTCGGTTTCGCCGATCTCGAGAACAACGTCCCCGCCAGCGAGCACACTCTTTACCGCCTGGGCTCGATCTCCAAATCGCTAACCGCCGTCGCCGCCCTGCAGCTCTGGGAGCGCGGCAAGCTCGATCTCGATGCCCCCGTGCAAAAGTACTGCCCTGCATTCCCTCAAAAACCGTGGCCCATCTCAACTCGCCAGGTGCTCGGACACCTAGGCGGAATTCGACACTATAAAGCCGGCGAGAACCAGGAGGACATTGAAGGCGGCAACACCAAACACTTCGACGATCCCATCCAGGCCGGCCTGAATTTCTTCAAGGACGATCCCCTCGTAGCCCAGCCCGGTACGTCGTTCCACTATTCGACTCAGGGATACACGCTCGTCGGCTGCGTAATCGAAGGCGCATCGGGCGCAAAGTATCTCGACTTCATGCGCCAGAACGTCCTCATCCCCGCACAGATGGAACAGACTAAGGCGGATGACCGCTTCGCGATCATCCCTTATCGCACCCGCTTCTACCAGAAAAAGGACACGGGCGCAGTGCTCAACGCCGATTTCCTCGACTCCAGCTACAAGATCCCGGGCGGCGGATGGCTGTCTTCCGCCGAAGACATGGCCAAATTCGAAGTCGCCATTCTGAATGACAAGCTGATACGCCGCGCCACGCGCGACTTGATGTGGACTCCGCTCAAGCCTTCAAACGGCTCGGAAGATACTTATGGCTTGGGTTGGGATTGGGACAAACACGACGAACACGGCGTCGCGGGCGTGGGCCACACCGGCGGCCAGCAGGGCACCAGCACAGCCTTCGTCATTGTCCCCGATCAACGCGAGGGCGTCGTCGTGCTCACCAACATGCAGGACCAGGACTCTGGGGCGCTTGCCAGGGAAATCCTCAACATTCTCGCAGGCTCGGAAAAGAAACCCTGAGACGGGTGGGGCGCAACGCTTCAATGCCCCGAATGATAAGGATGGCCTTTCAGAATGGTGAACGCCCGGTAGACTTGCTCCAGCAAAACTACGCGAGCCAGTTCGTGGGGCAGCGTCATCGTGCCCAGGGAGATAGTATGCTGCGCCGCGCTCCGCGCCGCTTCGCTGAACCCGTCGGCTGGCCCCACGGCAAGAACCAGGGGCAGCGGATTGCGATCCTGATAATCGCCAAGAAACCGCGCGAACTCTTCTGAGGAGAACTGCTTCCCGCGCGAGTCCATCAGCACCAGCGTGGACTTCACAGCGTTCGTTGTTATGCTCGTCTTCGCGAGCGGAGCCCGTCCGCACATTTGCAGGAGCGCAGCCTCATCGCGCAGAGCTAGCCCTTCCACCGGCACGTAACGTGAAATCCTCTTCAGGTACTCGTCCGTGAGCGACTGAATCGCCGGCTCTTTCGTCTTTCCCATCCACGCGATCTTGATTTTCACGGAAGATAATAGATAACGATAACGAAACTACGCTCTCTTGCGACGAGGAGGGGCCACGGTAGTGCGCTTGCGCGGTGTAGTCTTGGCCTTGGGCGCCGTTTTCAACCTCGGCTTTGGCTTCAATTCCGAGGGCTCCAGCCGCCTCGCTGTTTTCCAAAGACGCTCAAGATCATAGAACTTGCGCGCCTTCTCGGAGAACACGTGCACCACGAAATCAACGTAGTCGACCAGGATCCACTCACCCTGCCGGTAGCCTTCGACGTGCGCCGGTCGCACATCCGCCGATTTCAGGCGCATCTCCACCTCGTCGGCAATGGCCTGCACCTGCCGCGGGTTCGTGCCGCTGCACAGCACGAAATAGTCGGTAAATGCTCCCGATCCTTTTTCCATTTCCAGGATGGAAACTTCTTCGGCTTTCTTGTCGAGGCAGGCCTGAATGGCGGCTGCCACCTGTAGCTTCAGTTCACTTTTTTTCATGCAGAGAGTCGGTTGTTGTGATTCGTTGGATCAAGGTTCGTTGGCTCAGCGTGGGCTGAGATCTAATTGTAAACGACAGTTGCGTGCCGCGTTTTCCGCGCAGGGTTAGCGCTTTTTGTACAGTCCCACTTTCTTGATGTAGTCCGCGACCGCAGGCTCTACGAAGCGGCCAAGGGGCTTGCCAGCGGCCGCAGCCTGACGAATCTCCGTAGAAGAAATCGGCTGGTAAACCTGGTCGAGCAGGTGGATAGTCGCGCCCTTCAGCACCAGATCCCCGCTCGCCGCCTGCTTTCGAAACGGACGTGTCACTTCCTGCCGCGGCCGCAGGCTCGCAGGCAGGGCGTTCGCCACGTCAGCCAGCGAGTATCCTGGTCGGCTCGCAACCACAAACTCGCACTCCCGAAACAGTGCGTCGGCCTGATGCCACTTCGCGATTTCCTCAAAGGCATCGATGCCGATGAGCAGGAACAGCCGGTCTGCCTTCTTGAACGACTGCTTGAGGCGCTTGACGGTGTCGATGGTGTAGTTGGGATTCGAGGGGCGAGTTTTGTCCTTGCCTGGGCTGACTGACTCAAAGTCTTCCGGCGCCTCCAGCAACGAAGGCGAGAAGTCCTTGTGCTCAGCCGTGGCCAAGGCAATCATTGCGTAACGATGCGAAAACGCCGACAACGGCTGGTTTTGTTTGTGCGGCGGAACGTTCGCCGGCACAAAGAGGATGCGCGAAAGCTCGCAGCGTTCGCTCGCGGCCCGCGCCAGCGCCAGATGCCCGCGATGAATTGGATCGAAAGTACCGCCGAAAAGGCCAATATTCATGCGCCGCTAGTGTCTTCGTTTGCAGGCCCGCTTGGCAAGCCGCCCCATGAATAGTCTTGCAGGCGGGCTTTCGATTCCGGGTACCTAGTACCCAGCACCCCAATCAACTCAAGTGCGTTTCAACTCGGTAGAAGGTACTGGGGATTCAATCCCTCCTCGAGGCAATGCTTCCAGGGGGCATTGTCCGATCGTCCATCGTTGCCTTGTCTGTTTGGACCTAAAGTTAATCCCCTATGAATACGTGGGTTCCGGGAATCCGGAATGAACTCATGTAATCTCGCCTGTTAGCAAACTTGGGACTACCATGGTTTACATGCGAGTAACCCTCCCCCTACTCCGCATTCAGCCGGCCCGTGCGTCCATCCTGCGCTACGGAGTCGCGGTCTTCAGCACCACTCTGGCGCTGATTCCGGTGCTGCTGCTCCCTAACATTGCGGAAAGCCGGTTGGCGGTATTCGCCGTTGCCGTGATGGTAAGCGCATGGTATGGCGGCTGGAAACCCGGACTGGTCGCAACTTCGTTCGCTCTCACCGTCAGCGCTTACTTCTCATTTTCCGGAGAACACACGCCAGCCCAATACCGCTCCACCATGATCCGTTTGACTTTGTTTGTTGTGCTGGCGGCTCTGATCTGCTGGTTCAACGCAGCCCTGCGTACCTCGCAGGAAGGCCTGCGCCGCTCCGAAATGAATTTTCGGTCGCTGGTGACCAATGCTCCTTACGGAATCTGCCGCTGCGACTCCACTGGCGAATTGCTGGACGTGAATCCGGCACTGCTCGCAATGCTCGGATATTCTTCACCAAAAGAAGTGGTCGGGAAACATCTCGGAACCCTCCATGCCGACACGCTGCAGTGGTTCGAGCTGGCTGATTATTTGCGCTCGGCAGCTGCCTTCAACGGACTAATCGCCGAATGGAAGCGCAAAGACGGCACTGCCACGGTGGTTCGCGTCTCCGGCCGCGCCGTCTCTGATGGCGGCAAGGGACGAACCTTCGAGCTGTTTGCCGAGGATGTCACCGAGCGCCGCGCACTGGAGCAGCAGCTGCGGCAGTCACAAAAAATGGAGGCTGTCGGAAGACTCGCAGGCGGCATTGCGCACGATTTCAACAACCTGCTGATGGTGATCTCCGGCTATTCGGAATTTCTGCTTGACCGCCTCGGCCCGGACCCGGCGGTGCGCGGCCCGGCCCAGGAAATTGCCGGCGCAGCGGGACGCGCTACGTCGCTAACCCGCCAGCTCCTCGCCTTCAGCCGCAAGCAGATGCTGGCGCCGAAAATTCTTGACCTGAATGGCGTGGTCACGGAAAACCTGAAGATGCTCACCCGCGTGATCGGCGAGGACATCGACCTGGTCATGGTTCCGGAGGCCGGGCTGGGCGCGGTGCGCGCCGACGCCGGGCAGATCGAGCAGGTCATCATGAATCTTGCCGTGAATGCGCGCGATGCCATGCCGGCCGGAGGCAAGCTGACCATCGAAACCTCTAACGTATCGCTCGATGAGGAATACGCCCGTTTTCACGCGCCGCTGCGTCCGGGCAACTACGTAATGCTCGCCATCAGCGACACTGGGGCCGGCATGGATTCGGAGACTCAGTCCCACATCTTCGAACCTTTCTTTACCACCAAGGGGCCGAAAGGCACGGGGCTGGGCCTCTCCACGGTTTACGGGATCGTGAAGCAGAGTGGCGGTTATATCTGGGTCTACAGCGAAGCGGGCAAGGGTACGACGTTCAAGATCTATTTGCCCCGCGTCGCGGAGGCGGCTGAAAGTCCCGAGCAGGTCGCCACTCCGGCGGAAGACGTGGCCGCCGAGCCCGGCACGGAAACCATACTGCTGGTTGAGGACGAGGCGAACCTGCGCTATCTGGCCCGGCAATTCCTCGAAAAACAGGGTTACCGAGTGATCGAAGCCGCCGATGGCGCTGTCGCGATGCAGATCGCAGTTGCGCACGAAGGAACCATTCATCTGCTGTTGACTGACGTGATCATGCCCGGCATGAACGGCCGCGAACTGGCGCAGCGCATTTCCGAAATCCGTCCCAACGTGAAAATCCTCTACATGTCGGGTTACACCGAAAATGTAATTGGGCGCAATGGCACGCTGGACGCAGGTGTACGCCTGCTCCAGAAGCCCTTCAGCCTGCACAATTTGAAAAACAAAGTTCGCGAAGTGCTCGATTCAAGTCCGTTCCCCCAGGAGGTTGCCATGTCCGCTCAAACCGCTCATGCCAAGGCGACGCAAGGGCTGCACCAATTGCCGGCGACGCGCGCGCAACGTTTTCAACTTCACCTGCCGTTGAAGTACCGTCGCCTCAACGAAGAAAAATGGCACGATGGGGAGACCAAGAACATCAGCCGCTCCGGTTTGCTCTTTCAGGCGGAAGATCTCCTGCAACCGAATGTAATCCTGGAAATCAATCTGGTGCTGCCTGCGGAGATTGCCGGACTTTCGCCCACCGAAGTGATTTGCAAGGGAGAGGTCGTGCGTACGATCGAGTCGAACGGCGAGAAAATGCCTCCCGCCCTGGCCGCTAAGATTCTTCAGTATCACTTCCAGCACGGTTCGCAGCTGCCGCGAGCGTAATGCACACCCTGGGCAAACCGATGAAGTAAAGCGACAAATTAAAGGGCTAGATGAAGCGCCGGCGCTCGTTTCAGAATTTCCGTCACGCCGTAGCTTTTCAAACTATTTCTTACCTCGGCCCCACTTCTTACCTCGGCCAACCCGTCGCAAGCAACCTCCTAGCGGGCTGCCTTCATCAAACACGGGCCTTATCAGGATGGCCTTATGAATGCACGGAGAATAGTCTTCGTTCCGGTTTTGGGTATTGCCCTGTCCGCAGCAATGTTCGCGCAGAATAATTCCGCCGCGCCGCTCTATCCCGATACACCTCGCCCCGCGCAACCCGGCTCGCCCGACCAGGACGCCGCGCCTCAGCAGATGAATCAGAATACGGGGCAGAACGATCAAATGCCGATTTTCCGCGTGAACGTCTATGCCCGGACCACAAAGGCCGTCAATTACCGTCATCGCGGCGGTTCCACGACAGTCGATTTTCGCGGAACGGATTTGATGCCTCAGGTCGACGGGCGCGCTAAAGTCGAAGGCAAGGCCGGACGTCTTGCCATCAGCGCGGAACTCACGCGTATGCCGCCGGCCAGCAGTTTCGGCGGACAGTATCTCACCTATGTGTTGTGGGCCGTCACTCCTGAAGGCCGCGCGGTCAACCTCGGCGAAGTGCTCCCCGGAGATAACGGCAAAGACAAGATTGAGGTCACCACCGATTTGCAGGCATTCGGATTGATCGTGACCGCGGAGCCTTACTATTCGGTCACGCACCCCAGCAATAAAGTGGTCGCGGAAAATATTCTTCGTCAGGAAACTAAAGGATTCGAAGAACCAATTGACGCCAAGTTCGACGTTCTTGAAGGTGCGCAGTACACCATTGATGTGCCCGCCGAGCAACTGCCCGCCACGCAGGCTGATTCCCGGGTTCCCCTGGATCTGCTCGAAGCCCGCAACGCCGTTGCCATTGCGAAGGCAGCCGGAGCCCGGCAGCATGCTCCCGAAAGCTTGGCCAAAGCCGAGGACATGTTGCAGCGGGCGGAAGATTATCTGCAACGCAAACAGGGTCGCACGCCGATCGGCACCGCCGCCCGCGGAGCTACTCAGATGGCCGAAGACGCGCGCGTCCTGACCCTGCGGCGCAAAGAACAGGAGCGCATTGAAGCGGAACGGCGCGCCCACGAAGATGCTCAAGCCAAAGCCGAAGCTGACGCCCAAGCCGCGCAAGCTCAAGCCGCGCAAGCTCAGGCGCAAGCCGATGAAGACGCCCGCCGCCGCGCCGCCGCCGAACAGGCTCAGGCCGAAGCACAGCGCCAGCAAGCAGCCGCTCAGGCACAGCAGCAGCAGGCGGAAGCCGCGACCGTAGCCGCTCAACAAGCCGCTGCGGAGGCAGATCGTCAACGGCAGGATGCCATTCGCCAGAAAGAAGAAATGCGCGCCCGTTTGCTGGCGCAATTGAATCAGGTCTTGCAAACCCGCGACACCGTCCGCGGACTGATCGTTAGCATGCCCGACGTGCTATTTGACTTCAATAAGTACACCCTGAAGCCCGAAGCTCGTGAACGTCTGGCCCGAATCTCGGGAATCGTCCTCGCCTATCCCGACCTGAAACTCCAGATCGAGGGCTACACCGATTCCATTGGCAGCGACGAATACAATCAGACTCTTTCCGAGAAGCGCGCCGGAGCTGTACGCGATTATCTGGTCAGCTCTGGAGTTTCCATGAACAACGTTGTCGCGCAGGGAATGGGAAAGGCGGATCCCATTGCCGACAACAGCACAGCGTCCGGGCGCAAGTTGAATCGACGTGTGGAAATGATCGTTTCAGGGGATGTGATCGGCAACCAGATAACTCCCGAGGCTCCTGGCGGTAATAAATAACTGAGCCGCGTCAGCGCTGGGTCGCTTGTGAGGGAATGGGGAAACATTCAGATACTGCGGTCGTGATCGGCGCCGGTCGTTTGCAGCGCCTGCTCGCGCAGAACCTCCACTTGCTTGGCCATAGCGTATTTCAGCTCCTCGATTCCTTTGCCGGTCACGGCTGAAATCTCGTAGAGCCTCAGCT
>DATHOK010000181.1:0-4871 GCA_035484995.1 Verrucomicrobiia bacterium
GCTGCGCGTAGAAGGCCACGAAGTTAAAGCAGAAGGCCGCACCCACATCAACGCCGCCGAAATCCTCAACGACAAAGGCGAAGTCTTAGCCCGCAGCCGCGGAACCTTCATAGCCATCGACCCCGCAAAAATGTTCGCCAAATTCGTAGAAAGATAGCCCGCCTGAAGAAAGACCGCTCGGATAGGCGACGATGACCCGTGTGGGTCGGACACTCCTGTCCGACGCTTTTGACTTTGATCTTCGCTTCGATCGACCAAACTTATGTGGGGACAGCCGCCCCCGGCTGTCCGCCGGGCGCAGCCCGGCAGCTTCTTCCCGACAGCTGACAGTCCAAGGGGGTACCGCGAATCCGCCGCGCGCTGTAAAATAATTACAGCTTCGCCGCAAGCCCGAAAGCCGAAGCCCGAAGCCGCATCCAGAAAAGAGTCCACCTATGTCCCAGAACAACGGCACCAACACCAGTCTCCGCCTGAAAACCGGCCTAGCCGAAATGCTCAAAGGCGGCGTGATTATGGATGTGACCAACGCCGAGCAAGCTTCCATCGCCGAAAAAGCCGGGGCCGTGGCCGTCATGGCGCTTGAGCGAGTCCCCGCGCAGATCCGTGCTGAGGGCGGGGTGGCGCGCATGGCTTCGCCCAAGAAGATTCGCGAGATCATGGCCGAGGTTTCGATCCCGGTCATGGCCAAGTGCCGCATCGGACATTTTGCAGAAGCTCAAATCCTGCAGGAACTGGGCGTCGACTACATCGACGAATCCGAAGTGCTCACGCCCGCCGACGAAGCCCACCACGTCGACAAGCACGCCTTCAAAGTCCCGTTCGTTTGCGGAGCCCGCAACCTGGGCGAAGCCCTCCGCCGCATCGCCGAAGGCGCAGCCATGATCCGCACCAAAGGTGAAGCCGGCACAGGCGATGTAGTCCACGCCGTCAAGCACATCCGCCAGATCGTGCAGGAAATGAAAATCCTAACGGTGCTGGGCGAAGAAGAACTCTACGCGAAAGCCAAAGAACACGGCGCGCCCTACGAACTGATTCGCATGGTAGCGAAGACAGGCAAGCTCCCCGTCCCCAATTTCAGCGCGGGAGGAATCGCGACGCCAGCCGATGCGAGCCTGGTGATGCAGCTAGGCGCCGAAGCCGTCTTCGTGGGCAGCGGCATCTTCATGAAAGACAGCACCACCTTCGCCGATCCCGCAGAAGCCGAAAAGCGTGCCCGCGCCATTGTCAAAGCCGCGACGCACTTCAACGACCCTAAAGTATTACTTGAAGTCAGCGAAGACCTGCAGGGCGCGATGAAAGGCCTGGCCGTGGCGGGCTTGGATGAAGCTCAGATGCTGCAAACTCGGGGATGGTAGGGGACGTCGACCTGACGCCATAGCCTGTGTGGGGAGTGGTTGTGAGTTGGGTGGCAACCATCGCGCTTATGCCCACTCATCTGTACGTTTTCTTCGGCAAAGGGTGATTTGTGATCGCATTATTTGAGATCTTCGGAGTGTATTTGGGCTTGGCCCTTGTTGCCGTGTAGGCCATATGGGGGCTCATTGGCCGGCAGGGGTTCATCGGTCTGGAAGATACAGATTCCCGGCTGGCCAGGCATTTCAGGAGGCCCAATGCCGCCTTGCGGCCTCATAAGCCCGCCCCTTACGGCGCGTGACCCTCACATTACACAGCGCCGAAAAGCGCAGCGGGTGCGTCGTCCTTCATTTCGGCAATGCGTTTAACGATTTCAGCGGAGGCGCAAGAAATAGAAAATCGCGGCTATGATCAACGCCAGCAATACTAGGCGGACCATCGGCCACAGCTTGTTCGCCTCTGGCATGAGTGGCGCATTGCCCGCACTCACCAGACTTGCGGCCTCCGGTTTGTCGCCTTGCATTAGGCCTGCAGAGTCCGATTCTCGGTTGTGCGACGTAAGGGAAAACCTAACGTTGCGCTTCACAACCACCTTCACGTCTCCAGAATCTGCAGCGGCCAGCACTTTCGACAACTCAGGCATCAGGTCCTTGCCGAGCGCGCCCAGCAACTTTTCCGCAAACTTGCTTTGGATCTCTGCGTGAGTGGATCCGATGATCGGCAGCTCTTTGCCGTCAGTGGACTGAAGAGTGAATCCGCCGTCGGGTGCGTGTTCTACGTGGAAGGCAAAGTTGACTTCTTTATTTTCGAGCGGCAGTTTCAGGCCGGGGAACTCAGTTCCGAGCGCTGCGGAGATGTTGGCCTGGATCTTCTGTTGCAGCTCTGCGCGTGTCGGAGCTTCAATCGGCGGTACGCCGGGTTCGCTGGCATGGGCGATGAACCCCCCTTCGGGCTTGGGCTCGATGCGGTAAGTGAAATGCGAGATCAGGCGCTTGAGTTCCATGGCTGGGTTGCATTGTAGCGCGATTTGCAAGCCCAAAAAAACGTAACCAAAGAGCAGAGGACTATTACGATTGAGGCTGCGCCCCCGGGTTCCGCGATTTTCGGAAAAGGCTGTCCTGAGCAGCGCCGTAAGGGTGGGGGCACCACGAACCTAAGGTTGTCAATCATTGACAATTCTTGCGCGATGCTGCCAAGTTGGAGAGCAAAAACTGGTCGTCACGGACGAATCCATGCTCGATGTGATTGAGAGGATCCTTCGACTACGCGAGAGCTTGCGCTGGACGCACAAGTTCCTGCTCCGCTCAGGATGACAAAGTGCGGAAAGCACAAAACTTCCTTGTCGGGCGCAGGGCAAGGGCGACATTCCCAAGCGATGCCGATGCGAGGAGATGCCGGAGCGGTGTGTCGTTTGTCCCAAGAGGTTGAACGCTGGAAGCTTAATTTATTCGGACCGGTGGCCCACTCCGCCGGAATTCCCTTGTCTCGCAAAACCAGCGAGATATGTGGCACCTGAGTCCAGATATCACTTTGCCTCCCTCGGGCAAAGGCTGTATTGCGCCTTCCCTAGCCGGGGACGAGAATACGTATCACATATCCATCAGCGTGATTCACGTTCAAGGAGAATTTTGCGCCGCTTCGTAGTGACTAATGAATAGGAGGTTCTTTATGCGACATTTACTGCTGTTTGGGGTGCTGCTGCTTGGCGTGTCGTGGGCTGCAGCGCAAACTTCTCCGAGCCAGGGAACCGGCGGAGGCGCAGGCCAGGAGACCGTCAAGGGTTGTTTGAGCAATTCCGGCGGGAACTACATGCTGACCGACAAGAACGGCAAGAGTTTCCAGCTGACCGGAGACACCTCGAAGTTGAGCGATCATGTCGGCCACGAAATTAAAGTGACGGGCACCGCAAGTTCGGGTTCCGCGTCATCGGACAGCGGCGCCATGAGCCAAGCCAGCCCAACTCTTGAGATCAGCACCGTTAAACACATTTCCAAGACTTGTGAGGGCGCCGGCGCCTCCCACTAGCTCCGGCGTTTCGCCGATCGTTACAAACCGAGCCCCATTTCGCGCCCTGGCGAGGAGTGGGGCTTTCTCTTGCTAATTGCTGCTACTTCTCCCGCAGAAACTAATCTTCACATCGAGGCTGGCGGGCTTGAACTCGGAGTCGGCAGTCACGTGTCCGGTTCGTCATGAAGAGCGGAGACGTAGTCAGAAACGATTTCGCCACGCACTGAAATGAGAAGACTACCTATTCCTTCCCCTCATAAGCCCGCTTCAACCCCTCGACATCGATCTTGACCATCTTCATCATGGCCTTCAGCACCCGCTGCGACTTCTGGGGATCTTTGTCGCCCAGCAATTCGCCGAGTGCCTTGGGAATGATTTGCCACGAAACTCCAAACTTGTCTGTCAACCAGCCGCACTGCATGAATGCTCCGCCTGCGGAGAGCTTCTCCCACAATTCATCGACTTCCTGCTGGGTTTCACAATCCACAAAAAACGAAATCGCCGGCGTGAATTTGAAATACGGACCGCCGTTCAGCGCCATGAATTCCTGTCCCTCGACCTGGAACCTGACCGTCATCACCGATCCCTTCGCCCCCGGGCCGGCGTCTCCATAGCGCTGAATCTCTCCAACCTTCGAGTTCTTGAAAATGGAGGTATAAAAGTTAACCGCCTCTTCCGCATTGTTGTCGAACCACAAGAACGGCGTGATCTTCTGCATCGAAAGTTCTCCTTTGACCAATATTATCTGGTGCCGGGTGCCCCACGTTCTTCGCGCTCTTCGCGAAAAAGGGTGGGGATTTTGACTCTAAGCCGAGGCACGCTCATCCTTTAGAATCAGGTTAGCCAGTTTTGGCCCTAACACCTGAGAACTAAGACCGAGCCTTCAATGATCATCGGAGTTCTGGCCCTGCAGGGCGATTTCGACGCTCACCGCCGCCGGCTTGAAGAGCTGGGCGCCAAAGTGGTACTCGTAAAAAAGCCCGAGCAACTGGACGAAATCGACGGCCTGGTCATCCCCGGTGGGGAGTCCGGCACGTTCCTGAAGTTGCTGGGCAACGAAGGTTTCGAAAAACTAAAAGAATTCGTTCATGCCAAGCCCACCTTCGGCACCTGCGCCGGCGCAATCCTGCTAGCCACGGAAGTGGAAAATCCCAAGCAAGCCGGCCTGGGAGCCCTCGACATCGGCATCCGCCGCAACGCCTACGGACGCCAGCTCGATAGCTCCATCCGCGAAGGCCGCTTCCTGCCGGGACATGCAGGAGATTCCCCGCTCGAAATGGTCTTCATCCGCGCCCCCAAGATCGAGCGCGTCGGCGCAGGCGTGGAAGTGATCGCCACGGAAGGGGCAGACCCGGTCGCCGTCCGGCAGGGAAGAGCGATGGCCGCGACTTTCCATCCCGAGTTGTCCGAAGATAGGCGGGTGCATCAGGCATTCCTCGATCTGGTTGCGGATGGAAAAAAGCAGTAACCCCTGGGTCAAACGCTGTCATCCTGAGGCAGCGGAGATCCTC
>DATHOK010000182.1:0-6465 GCA_035484995.1 Verrucomicrobiia bacterium
GTCCGCCTAGGAGTGCTGGGATTAGGTGAAGCGTCTGCGTGGTTCGACACGCATGTGATTGATGCCGCCGTCAACGACGTAGGCTGGCTCACGCGTTTGACAGCGACCATCTCCAGTTGGTGGGACAAGTGGATCATCGACGGCTTGTTCGTCAAGGGTGTTGCTTATTCAACCATTCCATTCTCATGGTTGGCGCGGCTATTCGAATGGGGTCTGGTCCAGTGGTACGCGCTGGTGATGACCGCAGGCTTGGTAGGTTTCGTGTTCTATTACGTGTATCACTGAAAGAAGCTCTTAGCTGTTAGCTCCTGGCTCTTAGCTTGAAACCAAAGGCGAAGAGTTTTGAGCTAAAGGCTAAGAGCTAAAGGCTAAGAGCTTTTCATGCAAAACCATATACTCTCGATCATCCTCTTCACGCCGCTGGTCGGCGCTCTGGTACTCCTGTTCGTTCCCAAGGAGAACAAGGAAGCCATCCGCTGGATCGCGAACTTTTTCGCGCTCGGCGGATTCCTGATCTCGCTGCCGCTGGTGCCCATGTTCTGGGCCCAGCGCTTCGACGCCACTCAACACTTCAAGTTTATCGAGGGCATGCCCAACAACTGGATTCCCTCCATCGGCGCTGGCTATGTGATCGGCATCGACGGCATTTCTTTCCTGCTCATCATGCTCACCACGCTGCTGGGCTGGATCTCAATCCTCTCTTCATGGACAGCCATCGAGAACCGCGTCAAAGAATACTACGTCTGGTTCCTGATTTTGCAGACCGGCATGCTCGGCGTCTTCATGGCGCTCGATTTCTTCCTCTTCTTCGTTTTCTGGGAAGCCATGCTGGTCCCGATGTACCTCCTGATCGGCATCTGGGGCGGCCCGCGCAAACTCTACGCGGCGATCAAGTTCTTCCTCTACACACTGGCTGGCTCGGTGCTGATGCTGCTCGGCATTCTGTTTCTTTACTTCCATCACCAGCACCTGACTGGCATTTATACGTTCAGCATCACGGCCCTCTACGAAACTGCGCCGAAAATTTACTCCGACCCGGCCTACGGACCGACCGTCGCTACGCTCCTGTTCTTCGCTTTTTTCTTCGCCTTCGCCATCAAGGTCCCGATGTTCCCCTTCCACACCTGGCTGCCCGACGCTCACGTGGAGGCGCCGACTGCCGGCTCCGTCATCCTGGCTGGAGTTTTGCTGAAGATGGGGACATACGGCTTCATCCGCTTCTCGCTGCCGTTTTTTCCGAACGTCATGTGGAATCCGGCCACGTTCCTATCCCTGACAGTCCGCGGCTGGATGATCACGCTCTCCATCATCGCCATCATCTATGGCGCTCTCGTCTCGCTCATGCAGAAGGACATGAAAAAGCTCGTCGCCTATTCGTCAGTAAGCCATCTCGGTTTCTGTACGCTCGGAATCTTCGCCCTGAACTCTGCGGGCTTGAGTGGATCAGTTTTGCAGCAAATCAACCACGGCATCTCGACCGGCGCGCTGTTCTTGATCGTCGGCATTCTCTACGAACGCCGCCACACCCGCGAAATTTCCGAATACGGCGGCATCTCGAACGTGATGCCGGTCTACGCCACCATCACCATGATCATGTTTCTCTCCTCGATGGGACTGCCGCTGCTCAACGGTTTCGTTGGCGAGTTCACCATCCTGCAGGGCACTTTCATGGAGAACTGGCGGTGGGGCGCATGGGCCGTGCCGGGAGTCGTTCTTGCTGCGGCGTATCTGCTGTGGCTCTACCAGCGCGTTTTCTTCGGGACGGTCACAAATCCGAAAAACGAAAAGCTGCGCGACCTGACTCCGCGCGAGGTGCTGACCTTCGTACCGCTCCTCATCATGGCTTTCTGGATCGGCCTCTATCCCAAGCCGTTTTTTCAGATCCTTGAGCAGCCCGTGAATCAGATCGTGCAGAATGTGCGCGCCCCTCAAGCAGGGGCCGCAATGAACGCTTCGGTTCAGCCTAGCGAAGTGCCGCCAGAAATTCCGCCGATTATTGATGACCGATCTCATCCGTATCACGGTCCAAAGCCCGTGATAGCACCGCCCAAGGGGAAGAACTAGTGGGCCTTTCTCCCCAATTCGGTTTGAACGACTATCTGTTGGCCCTCCCCATCACTCTGCTCACCCTGTTTGCTCTCGGCATCCTCCTGATCGATCTCATGCTCCCCGCCGAGGAGAAGTGGGTCAACGGCGCCACGGCTTTGGTCGGAGTGCTCTTCGCCGCTAAGGCGGTGTATAACGTCCAGGCCTGGATGCAGAGCAGTGGCGTCACTCGCGCTTCCGGTTTCATGGGCACCGTGCTGGTCGACCGCTTTTCCATCTATTTCTTCTATCTGTTTCTTGCGGGCACCGCTATCTCGATCCTCATGTCGATGCGTTACATGAAGACCGAGCATGAAAATCACGGCGAGTATTACACCCTGATGCTGCTCTCGGTCGCCGGCATGATGTGCATGGCCGCCGGATTCGACATAGTGCTGATCTTCATCGGCCTGGAGCTGATGGCGATTTCCACCTACGTTCTGGTCGGTTTCCTGCGCCGCAACCGCCGCTCCAATGAAGCAGCGCTGAAATATCTATTGTTGGGGGCATTCTCCTCCGGCATTTTTGCCTACGGGCTGTCGCTTCTCTACGGGCTTACCGGCAGCACGAATGTGGCCGAGATCGGCCGCCGCCTGCAGCAGCTTCTTGCGAGAGACCCTCACAATGCGGTCGCGATCATCGCCTTGCTGACCACGATGACCGGCTTGCTATTCAAGATTGCCGCCATCCCTTTCCACCAGTGGGCGCCGGACGCTTACGAAGGCGCACCAACGTGCATCACCGGATTCATGTCGGTAGCCGTCAAGGCCGCGGGATGGGCGATGCTGTTGCGCATCCTGATCGGCAGCCCGTTCCAGCTTGGCGGATTGCTCGCTATGCGCTCCACTTGGGTTCCAGTGCTGGTCTTCGTTTCCATAGCCACCATGACGGGAGCGAACTTCGCCGCCCTCACCCAGACCAACACCAAGCGCCTGCTCGCCTACTCTTCCATCGCGCACGTAGGCTACATGCTGCTCGGCTTGATCGCCGGAACTCCCACTCAGCTCAATGCCGACGGCATCAAAGGCATTCTGATCTACCTGCTGGTCTATACCTTCATGAACCTCGGCGCGTTCGGCGTGATTACCTCGCTCCGCCATCGCAACGTAATCGGCGACGAACTCGACGATCTCAACGGCCTCTACTCGCGTGCTCCGGTCGAAGCTGTACTGATGCTGATCTTCCTGCTCTCACTCGCCGGGATTCCGCCCCTGGCCGGCTTCTATGGAAAATACTTTATCTTCCTAAGCCTCATCGAAACTGGACACTACGCGCTGGCATCTCTAGGCGTGCTCTACTCCGTCTTCGGCCTCTACTATTACCTCAAGATGGCCAACGCCATGTTTATGGGCCAGCCCGAAGAACGAGGTCTGCTGCCCGTGAGTTGGAGCATGCGCACCGCGCTAGCCGTAACCGCATTCGCGACGCTCTATATCGGAATCATGCCCGAGCGCTTCATCCACCTGGTGAACTGGTCGATCGGAATAGTGCAAAACCCCACCGTAGCAAAGCTGATCCGCTAGAGTAAGTTAGAGATGCTTATGCGGAGACAGCCGCCTCGCCCGTCCCGGCCCAGCTAAGCTCCGCCGGAATCTACCACGACTCGTGTGGAGATGGGCGCCTTCGCCCGTCCCGACCCGAGGGAAGCTCGGCCGGAACCCACCACCACCGCCGATGAGCGTAGAATCCACCGTGCAGGCTCGATGACCCCAGCCAATCCAACTCCCGACCGCGAAGATTCAGAGCGACAGAATTCCGGCCGCAAAGAGAACTTCTGGGTACAGGCCGCACGCTACAGCCGGTTAGCATTCATCCTCCCCGCAGCCCTCGTCGTGGGATGGCTGGTCGGCGCGGGTCTCGACCGCTGGCTCCATACCACTTGGCTTTATCTGGCCGGCATCCTCTTTGGCATAGCGGCTGGTTTTTTCGAACTGATACGCACCGTTCTGCGCGACACCAAGTGATCGCGGACCAAATTGCCATCGGGGCCGGCCTACTCATCGCGTACCATGTTCACTGAGCGTGTTTGCTAAGCATGTTCGCCGCCGAGTAGCACTTATGCCCGAGCAATTGCAAACCGAACCCAACCCGGCTCAGGCTGCCGCCTCGGAGCACTTTTACTCCGGCGCTCTCCACCGCATCGGCCGCGCCATGATCATGCTCGCCCCATTGCTGGTAGCCGCCGCGTGGTGGAAGTTCGGCGTGCGTCCCGCCGCCGGTTTCGCCTTTGGCTGTGTCATCGCCTATGTCAATTTCCACTGGCTCAAGCGCGTAATTGCCGCCTTCGTCGATCGAGCCACCGGAGCCGCCACATCGCAGTCGGGCCAGGGCATCGTCTTTCGCTTCCTGCTGCGCTACTTTTTGATGGCTCTCGGCGCCTATGTTATATTGACTGTTTCACCCGCAAGCCTGAACGGGCTTCTTGCGGGCTTATTTTTGCCCGTCGCGGCCATCGGATGCGAGGCAGTTTATGAACTGTACGCAGCCCTGGCTCGAGGAGTTTAGCGGCAAGCCACCTGCTTACGAAGGAGCTAGCAGCTAGAAGCTTTCTTATGCCTGAACAACTCTGGTTCACCGCCATCCTGAATCATCTGTTCGCAGGTCCGGTCACGTCATTGCTTCTGGCGTTACACATAAAACCTAAATACCCCACGGCCCCCATTCCAAACTCATTCGCCATGGAGGTTCTCGTTTTCGCATTCCTCCTGACTCTATTCCTCCTCGTCCGTTCGCAGCTTTCGGTGGACCGTCCCAGAGCACTGCAGCATGCATTCGAAGGGGTTGAGGGATTCATTCAAGGCCAGAGCGACGAGATCATCGGCCACCATAGCGAAGGCTACACAGCGTTCCTGGCAGTGCTGGCCCTGTTCATTCTTTTCTGCAACCTCATCGGCGTGATTCCCGGCTTCGAATCACCGACAGCGGTAGCTGTCGTTCCCCTGGGCTGCGCTCTTTGCGCCTTCGTGTACTACAACGCGCAGGGGTTCAAGCACGCTGGAGTGGGCTATCTAAAACATTTTGCCGGGCCTGTGCTCCCCTTGTCGCCGTTGATGATTCCAATCGAAATCATCAGCCATTTGGCTCGCGTGCTCTCGCTGACCATCCGCCTTACCGCCAATATGCTGGCTGGCGATCTGGTCACCTTGGTTTTCATTTCACTTGTGCCCATCGGTGTGCCCATCATATTCATGGGATTACACATTGGCGTGTCGCTGCTGCAGACCTACATCTTCATCCTGCTGACCACCGTTTATCTGCAGGGCGCGGTTTCGGAAGAGCACTGAAAGGCAGTGGCCAGTAATCAGTGGTCAGTGGCCAGGAAGAGCCGGCTTGAACAAGTTAGTCGAATAGCCGAGGAATAAAGGTTTTACTGGCCACTGATCACTGACCACTGGCCACTGGTTTTAACCCGCAAGCGTGAGGGCGTCTGCAAGGGTATGACGTCAACCACCCACTGGCGGTATTTCATACGAGGAGAAAACACAATGGGTAAATTAAGTAAATTGTTCATGGTACTGTCCGTGCTGTCGTTCGCCGTCCCGGCCTTTGCGCAGGGCGAAGCCGCAAGCGGCGTCAACTGGGTTGCCATCGCCGCTGGATTTTCCATGGCCTTTGCCTCCGGCATTTGCGCTTTGGCGCAGGGCAAGGCGACCGCTTCCGCCGCTGAGAGTCTGGCTCGCAATCCAGCCGCTCGCCCCGGAATTCAACTGGCCCTGATTCTCGGCCTGGCTCTGATCGAATCGCTCGCGCTTTACACTCTGGTGATCATCTTCGTCAAAGTGAAGTAAACGGGATTCCGGGCAAAAGCAAGAAGCCTCTGCCGGTAAGCAGAGGCTTTTTCTTGCAAGCTTCTTGGGATCGGAGCGCTAGACCTTCCGCTCCCCACTCCACTGCTGATCCTTATTCTGCGCCGCCCGGCTCATCGCTTCCACCAGCACCCGGCGCAGACGGTAGCGGCTTTCCAGATCGGTGTTGACGATCTCGAATCCTACTTCATTCACACGCGCCCGCCGCAACAGCACATGCGCCCGGATCTTCGACCGCATACCTAACGAAATCTCCAAATCCGCTTCGCTGCCGATGCGCAGATTGTCTTCTTTGGTCCCCATGCCGCCGCCCAGGCTCAGCTCGCGGATCAGAATCTTCGACTTTCCCCATGAACTTCCAATCGTGGCGCTGATAGTACGAGCCAGCACCATGCGTTCGTAACGCCGCTGCCGCACCCACGGGCAGGCCGGGGCCGTATCCAAAGGCGCGATTGCCAGCTCGGCCGCCTCGATTCCGCTATCGGACAGAATTTGACCGCTGTAGCGCGGATCGGTCTTCGAAAGCGACTGCGCCGCCGCAATCCTCAGCTCCCGGTGATGAACCCAGCCAAAA
>DATHOK010000183.1:0-12162 GCA_035484995.1 Verrucomicrobiia bacterium
AGCGCCGACTTCCAATTCGTCGTACGCCTGGAAAAGCAGCTTCACATCGCGAGTAAACAAGCCGGCTTGCAGTCCGTAGTTTGAATTATTGATTCGGCGCAGCGCTTCATCAAAATTCTGGTAGGGCTCGACCGTCACGACGGGACCGAAGATTTCCTGGCAATTCACTTTCATTTCAGGCTTGGTGCCGGTCAGCACCGTCGGATCGACAACGGACCCCTGGCGGCCTCCGCCGCAAAGCAAGCGCGCCCCGGAGCGAACCGCTTCTTCCACCCAATTGACGACGCGGATGGCATCGTTCTCGCGGATCAGCGGACCGATGTCGGTCGATTCCTCCGCGGGATCGCCGGTCTTCAACTTCTTCACGCCGTCGACAAGAAGATCGGTGAACTTGCCATAAACTGACTGCTCGACCAGAATGCGCTGCACGGAAATACAGGTCTGGCCTGCGTAACCGAAGCCTCCGGCGATGCAGCGCTCCGCGGCATATTCGAGATCGGCGTCGCTGTGTACGATCGCACCAGCGTTGCCGCCCAGTTCGAGCGCGACTTTCTTTTTGCCGGCGCGGCGTTTGATGTCCCAACCAACGGGCACGCTGCCGGTAAAGCTGATCAGCTTGATGCGTTCGTCGGTGACCAGGAGGCTGGCGTCGTCGTTCGAGAGTGGCAGCACGTTCAGTCCGCCATCGGGCCAGCCCGCCTGCTGCACGCATTCCGCCAGAAGCAGCGAGCAGAGCGGCGTTTGCGGCGCAGGCTTCAATACCATGGAGCATCCTGCTGCGATGGCGGGCGCCACTTTATGCGCGACCAGATTCAGGGGAAAATTAAAAGGCGTGATCCCGGCGATCGGGCCAAGCGGAAAGCGCTTCACAATGCCCCAGCGTCCGGCGGTAAATTCCTGCCAGTCGAGCGGAAGATACTCACCGTAGATGCGCGTGGCCTCTTCCGCGGCAACGTTGAAGATGAAGACAGCGCGGTCGACTTCGATGCGCGCCAGTTTGATGGGCTTGCCAGCTTCTTGCGACAGAGTGCGAGAGAATTCGTCGCGGCGTTCGGCGATTGATTGCGCCACCCGGCGCAAAACGCGCTGGCGTTCGAAAGCAGGCAGGCGGCGAGTGGTGCCGAAAGCCTTGACAGCCGCGGCGATCGCAGCTTCGGCATGCTCGCGCCGGGCCTGGATCACTCGCCCAATTATGCTGCCATCGAAAGGGGAGCGGACCTCGACGATGTCGCCATCTTCCATCCAGCGGCCGTCGACAAAAAAACCGTGGGTTGCGACTGGGGCGATCGTCATTTCCGCCATTCTTGCCTCCCGTATGCAGACAGCGATTTTGATTATAGGCCTTGGTGGTTGGTTGCTTTTTTGCTTGCGAGACGAACCTCAAACACAGGGGGCACGGGATCGCACTGGGAAAGGCCGAGCGTTCAACTACAATGGGCGTTTCTATCGAATGCCCGCTTTGGAAAGTATCGTTGAATTGGGTCCGCGGCTGCGGCGGAAGGAAGTTTCTCCCGTTGAACTGACTCGCGCTTGCCTGGATCGGATCGCAAAGCTTAATCCGGCGCTGAATGCCTTCATCACGGTGACGGCCGAGTCGGCGCTGGCCGAGGCGCGCGCGGCCGAAATCGAAATCACGCGCGGGGAGTGGCGAGGGCCGTTGCACGGGATTCCCGTGGCATTGAAGGATCTTATCGATACGGCCGCTACGCGGACAACGGCTGCCAGCGGCCTTTACCAGAATCGTGTGCCCGCGGAAGATGCTCAGGTGGTGCAGCGGCTGCGGCAGGCGGGCGCGGTGATTCTGGGTAAGAACAATCTGCATGAGTTTGCCTATGGCGGCAGTTCGCTGGTCAGTTTTTTCGGCGACGTTCGCAATCCATGGAGCGCGGAGCATGTTGCTGGTGGATCGTCTGGAGGATCGGCGGCTGCCGTGGCCGCCGGACTTTGTTATGCGGCAATTGGGACTGACACGGCTGGATCGATCCGCGAACCGGCAGCTCTGTGCGGGTGCGTGGGGATCAAGCCGACTTATGGGCGCGTTTCGGCGCGCGGGGTGATTCCGCTTTCTTGGTCGCTCGATCATGTTGGGCCGCTGGCTGCGACTGTTGGCGACACGGCTGCTGTGCTTCAGGTTATCGCGGGATACGATCCGCTCGATGTTGGCAGCGTCGATATTCCAGTGTCCGATTACGTTTCTGGTTTGGGCGAGGCGACAAAGGGTCTGCGCGTTGGAGTTCCGCGGGCTTATTTTTTTGACGATCTTGACGATGAAGTTCGGGCGGCGGTGGAGCAGGCGCTTGGGGTGATTGGGACGTTGGTGGCGAATGTTGGGGACGCGCGGATCGAGGTATCCTCGGACCGAACGGTGCAAGCTGCCGAGTCTTTTGCGTATCACGCCGATCATGTTGCGCAGACGCCTGAGTTGTATCAGGCGGAAACATTGCGGCGCATACGGTCGGGCGAGAACATTTCGGTGGCGGAATACATTCAGCGGCGGCGTGAATTGGATGGGGAACGGCGCCGGGCTCGTGACTTTTTTGCGGACGTGGATTTGCTCGTCACGCCCACCATGCCTATTCCGGCGCCGGCGATTGCCGATCTAAAAAAAGATCCCGAAGCGTTGCGTCCGGCGGAGCTTAAGTTGCTGCGTAACACACGGCCGTTCAATGTTTGGGGACTGCCGGCTGTGTCCGTGCCGTGCGGTTTTACGGAGCGTGGCCTGCCCATTGGTTTGCAGATCGCTGGGCCGCACTGGCGGGAGGATCTGGTGTTGCGGCTGGCTCGAGCTTACGAGTCGGCGACCGCCTGGCATAAACAGCGTCCGGTCTGAGGATCGGCTGTCGGCGCATTCACTCGAGTGTGGATTTTCTGAGTGAAATAAATTTTCGACGCGGCTCGCGATTTGTGGGTGGATCGGCTTCCCGGGCAGATCTCCAGATTATTTTTTTCGTTCGATATCTCTGAAAGTCTTGCCCAGCGCGGCTTTTGCAAAACCGTATCGCGCAAAATCTGGTTTTCAAAGAACTTAGATATCAAAATCCTGAGAACAAAGGGGTTAGAGTCGGGCACTCTGGGTGCTCTCAACTGTCACTGCCTCGACTATGATCGCGCGATTTGAATTGCGGGACAAGGTTGGATGTCACAGGGTGGGTGTGGAAAAGATCGACGGGCCCGCTGATGTGGTGAGAAGTGCGTCGAGCTTCGCTCGGCGGACAGCCCCTTCGGCTTCGCTCAGGGCAGGCTCGGGATAGCTCATCCCAGATGGGCATTTTCGGAGCATCGATGCAAACGCCTCGCGGGGCTGGCGGTGGTGCTTGCCGGTAGGGGTCCTTCGACTCCGAATTTGCTTCGCTTCGCGAAGCAAATTCTCCGCTCAGGATGACACATTCGAGTGCTGTAGGCTTCAGATTTCAGTCTACGGTTCTTACATCGTCTGGCAAGATTAGGACGAAGGCGCAGCTTCCTGTTGCTGTGGAGCAGGAGAGGATTCCGCGGCGGAGGATTTTTACTGGGGTGTCGTCGGGGAAACTGAGGCGGTATTCAGCGGTGCGGAGGGCGTCGGTGAAGACTTTTAGTTTTTCGTCACCACTGGCGAACTTTACGGCCTCGACGGTGGCATCGGCGCCTTTGCCGCGACTCAGGAGCACGAAGAATTCGGCGCTGCCGGTTCCTTTTGCTACCTTGCCCAGGTCGATGGTGCGCACCTGCTGCAGTTCGTCTTTATGCTTCGCTACCGTGGCGTCTGCTTTGGCGCTGCCGCCGGCGAGCGCGGCCAAGCGGTCGCGGGTCTCGGGGATGGGGCGCAGCCCGTTCAGGGAGAGCGCGTAGGTGCGCAGGGCTTGATCTTTCTTTCCCTGCTTTTCATAAATCTGTCCTAAATGGTCGCCTACCTCGCCGTGCTGACCGAGTTGCCAGGCCGCGCCTACATATTTTTCGGCTTTATCGAGATTGCCTTCCCCGAGATAGACCCAGCCCAGTGTGTCCCAGTAAGCGATCAGCGATGGGACCAGAGGCAGGTCTTGCGCCGTGAGCCGGTCTAGCGAAACGTTACGCAACGCCGCAGTGGTGGCTGAGACCGCCGACTCGGCGTATTGCTGGGCGCGGTCGAGGTGAGAGTTTCTCAGCGAAAGCTGGTAGGCGATGTTGTTCCAGACCAGTGGGGTGGCTGAGAGTTCGACCGCGTGGTCGAAAATGGCGAGAGCTTTGTCGTCCTGGCCGAGGTTCAGGTAGGCATCGCCCAGGCTCACTTGAAGTTCGGGATTGTCGGGCGTGAGCGACGCGGCTTTCTCTAATTCCGGCGCAGCCAAGTCGTACTTGTGCCACTCGGAATACATGCTGCCCAGTCCCGCGTGGGCGAACTTGTCGAGGGGATTGATTTCGATCTGCTTGTTGAAAGCGGTAACGGCGTTGTCGTACCTGCGCTCCTGCCAGTAAGCGCGCCCCAGAGCGTTGTAGGCGAACTCATCGTACGGATTGATTTCGATCTGCTTGTTGAGGGCTGCGATGGCGTCATCATTCTGGCGCATCCCCATGTAGGCCACGGCCAGCGCGTACCAGGCGTATTTGTTCTTGGGGTCGACTTCGGTGGCGCGCTTGAGAAGTTGAATGGCCAGCGGAAAATTGTTGCTGGTAAAGGCGGCTCGGCCGCTTTCGACCAGATCATCCGCTTTCATGTCGGGCGGAGGCGTGAGCGTGCCGGCTACCGTGTTCTCGACGGAAAGAAACTGTCCCAGGTCGGAGTTGACTGTGCGCCGGAAGGCCTGGTAATCGGGGGCGCGCGGGACGGGCAGTTCGTCCTGACGTACGGTGAGCGTTCTGGCGGCGGTGAAAGTGGTTGCTTCGAGGTGATATGTGGCCTGGTACTCGGCGTAGTCGCGCTTCACGGAAAGAGCGAGCGGGGCGTGCGCGGTGTAGGTGGCAGGGAGTTCAAGTTTGATTTTGTAGACGTACTCCGCTTTGGGGCCGAGCTTGAGCGACTCAGCGTCGGCGCCTTCGTCATCACTGTCGTTGTTATTGCCGAGGTCGGGCAGATTGAACTGGCAGAGGGGCAGGATCAGGTCGGATTTTTTCTTGGACCAGTCAAGGAAATTCGGCCGGGCTACGTCGTAGGACAAAGTGAAAGGCTCGCGAGTTGCGGCGGGATCGCTGATCTTCAGATTCGTGACATCGCCGCCCATTCCGGCATTGACGTTTTCCACGACGCGTTGCCATTGTGCCTCGGGGACGCGGCGGAAAACCGAACGGAGCAGCAGTTCTTCATCGCCGCGGAAGGTGTAGTGAACATGGGCTTCGAGTTTGCCGATCTCGTTTATTTTTCCATCGATCTCGGAGATCTCGCTGTCGGGCATGGGCGTGTCGGCCGGCGTTTTCTCGAGATGTGGCGTGGAGCCATCGGCGGGAATGACGAGAGCGAGCTTGTTGCGCAGACTAAAGGCGAGGAGGCGGAAGGGAGCGACTTCGCTGGTGGTGTCCATCCAGACCTCGTCCTGGCCCATGGGAAGCATGGTGATGACGTGATCGAACTGCGCGGGCGAGGGCACATCGGGATCGAGCTTGCGGCTGGAATTGATCAGCACAGAAGACGCGTGCAGATTCTCGGCTTCGAGCAGGGAAGCGAGCAGGGTGTGTTTGTCCTTGCAATCACCGTACTGGTCGTGGAGAACATCTGCGGCGGCGTGAGGCTGGTAGCGGCCTAAGCCCAGCGACAGGCTGACGTAGCGGAAATTTTTGGCGACGTAGTCGTAGAGGCCCTCGACCTTGTCGAGTTGCGTGTTCAGGCCTTTGGTGAGTTCGTCAGCTTTGGCGCGAACTTCGAGCGAGGGGGCGCGACGGTCTTTTTCCAGGCTGGCATACCAGCGGCCGATCTGTTCCCAACTGACGAAGGTGGTCAGCTGGACGTCGGGGCGATCGTCGTCGGGTCTCTTCTTTTTCTTCTTCTTGTCTTTGTCTTTATCTTTGTCCTTGGAATCGTCTTCACGCTCCAAGTGAGAGCTGGTCCAGTGGTAAATGCGGCGGCCGTTCTCTTCGGTGACCTTGGGATCCATGCCGGGTTTGCTCTTTAACTTGAGCGGGCGGTCGGCGGGGACATTGACGTCGAGCTCTTCATTGAGCATGATGCTGGTTTTGTCGAAATCGTAGTCGGCCCAGAACTGGCCGGCGGCGAGGGGCGTGTGAATTACCGTGACCATGTCGTACTCGAGCACTTCGCCGGGACGCAGGCCAGGCACGGTGATGTGCTTCTGGCGGTAGTCCGTGTAGACGGGAGCTTCGTGCTCGACGGGCGCGCTGAGATCCTGCACGGCATCGTCGCCCGCCTTCACTACAGTGCCGTCGGCTTTGATCACGCGGACGTAGGCGATCTCGACGCGTTCGTTGGCGGAGTTGTAGCCTACCTGAATCTCTCCCCACTGCTGGACTCCGGCCTCGCTCTGCACGCGGATGCGGGCAATGGTTTCCCGGCGGCCGGTGCCATCACTTTCGAAGCGATAGCGGGAGTGGTACTGCTCGACGACAAAGGCCTCCTGGGAATAGTCGTGCTTGGGGGATTCTGTGGTCGCTTTCGCGGAAGCGACCGGGGCGGCGGGAGATTGGGCTGATTGGGCTGGGGCTGAGGGTACAGCCACGGTGCTGGCAACTAGAAGCGAGAGAAAGATACTGCGCATAAGGTAATAGTAAAGCCTGCGGCGTTGGTAGCCCAAGGCAGAAGTGGGAGAGCTTGGAATCAGCGCTTGAATAGGGCTTGGTGTATTGACGGAACAGGAGCACTTTGGTCACCGACGTATGCAATTACTTGCGCGGGGATCTGTGATCGGGTTCAGATTTCCTTCCTCGGCGGGTGCAAAACCGTAGTAAAATCCCGCTCAGATGGTTTTGCCTGGCCACGAAGCCGGGCAGCGTGACGCATAATGTGCTTGCGCCACGATCTTTCCGCGGAGGGTTTTCGGGCATGGAAGATCGGGCTTCTGATATCTCATCTTCAGTTTCTCAGCAATCGATTTCGCAGGTGGCCGCCGGCAGCAAACATCGAGAAGGGCGCGGCGCCTGGGTACTGACCGCCTATGGTATTTCCGGGCTGGCTCTTTTCGGGCTTCTCGCTTATTTCTTTTCGAACTTTATTGCTCGCTAGTTAAGAATCGGCGTTGCCGAAGAAGGCATCGAGCTGCACTCGACGGGACAGCCGTGGGCGGCTGTCCCCACACGTGTTACAATGAGCGGCCTTAGGAACTGCTGCTTCGCCAGAAACCCGGCGGTCTTCCCACACTGAAGCACTGAGAAAAGGACACCGCGATAAGCCGTGGCCAAGAACTCCATACCCGCCGCTGGACCCATCACCTACGCCGACGCTGGGGTGAATATCGATCGCGCCAACCGGACCAAGCAGCGCATCAAGTATCTGGCGCATAAAACTTTTACTCGCGGCGTGCTCAGTGAAATTGGCGGCTTCGGCGGCCTCTTCGCGGTGGATAAGACCAAGTATATCGATCCGGTGCTGGTGTCGAGCGTCGACGGCGTCGGGACCAAGCTCAAGATTGCTTTCGAGATGGGGTTGCATTCCACGGTGGGCGCCGATCTGGTGAACCACTGCGTCAACGACATTGCCGTGCAGGGCGCGGCTCCTCTTTTTTTTATGGATTATCTTGCGACCGGAAAACTTGAGCCCACGATCGCGGAGAAAGTGGTAGAGGGGATTGCCGATGCCTGCAAGCACAACGGCTGCGCACTGATTGGCGGGGAAACGGCTGAGATGCCGGGCTTTTATCCCGATGGCGAATATGATCTGGCGGGCTTTATCGTGGGCGTGGTCGAGCGAGACAGGATCATTACGGGCAAGGAAGTGCAGATCGGCGACGTGGTGCTCGGCATGGCTTCCAATGGCCTGCACACCAACGGATATTCGCTGGCGCGCAAGCTGCTGTTTGAAGTGGCAGGCTACTCGCCGGAAGATTATGTCAACGAAATAAAAAACAAAGTCGGCAACGAATTGATGCGCACGCACAAGAGCTATTGGCCGGCGCTGAAGAAGCTGCTGGATGCGCAATGCGTTTCGGCTTTGGCGCACATCACCGGTGGCGGCATTACGGAGAACCTGCCGCGCGTGCTGCCTCGCGGGACTGCGGCAGCGATTGATCTTGGGTCGTGGCCAGTGCCGCCGTTGTTTGAGCACCTGCGGACCCTGGGCAATGTGCCGCAAGATGAAATGCTGCGTACTTTCAACATGGGCCTGGGCATGCTGCTGGTGGTTCCTTTGGCGAAATTCAAAAAGGCGCAGACTGTGCTTGAGCGCGTGGGAGAAAAAGCTTATACCGTGGGCAGGATTGTTAAGGGCGAGCGCAAGGTGATTTACAACTAGAGTTCAGTTCACCACAGAGACACCCTTCGACTACGATCAGGGCAGGCTGAGGCACAGAGAAAACCTTTTATAAGCTGCCGTGCCAGCCCCGCGGTCCGATCTTAAGCTTGTCGGTCTAGAATTCCCCCTCCCTTTGTGTCTCTGTAGTGAATTATCATTCGAACTCCAATGCATTCAATCGGTATTCTTCTTTCTGGGCGCGGGTCGAACGCTGTGGCCATCGCCGACAGCATTGACGCGGGCCGCATCGCGGACGCTCGCATTGCGGTTGTTATTTCTAACCGCGCGGACGCGCCGGGTGTTGCTATTGCACGGCAGCGCGGGCTGAATGCGGTGGTGATTCGGTCGAAGGGCAGGACACGGGAAGAGCATGACCGCGAAGTTGTGGGCACGCTCAGGCAGCATAAGGTGGACCTCATCTGCCTCGCCGGGTACATGCGGCTGCTTTCGCCCTGGTTCGTGCAGCAGTTTCCGCGGCGCATTCTGAATATCCATCCTTCCTTGCTGCCGGCTTTCCCTGGATTGGAAGCGCAGGAGCAGGCTTTCGCCTACGGGGTGAAGGTTTCCGGGTGCACTGTGCATTTTGTGGATGAAGAACTGGATCATGGCGCGATCATCGTGCAGAAGACTGTTCCGGTGCTCGACGGCGATAGCGAACACTTGCTCACGGCGCGGATCCTGGAGCAGGAGCACGTTGCTTATACAGAGGCAATCAACATCGTGCTCAGGGGAAACTTTGAGATCGTTGGCCGAAGACTGAAGGTGGAGAAATCGGGAAGTTAGCCGATTACCGGCAGCGCCTCGCTGCGCTTGGCGGGACAGCCGAAGGCGGCTGTCCCCACACAAATCTTGGTTAGTCCTATGTCCGCTGTTTCGCCATTCTCACAATCTCGAGCGTTTCTCCGTTTGACAGCGGGGCCTTCTGGCGCTCGATTTCTGTGTATCCTTTCGCTTTGTAAAAGGCCACGCCGCTGAGGGTTGCTCCCATCTCAAGGCGTGTGAATCCTGCTTCCCCGGCCGCGCTTTCACAGGCTTCGAGGATCATCCCGCCGATGCCTCGGCGCGCCCACCTGGGATGCACGAAGAAGGCACGAATCTTTGCTGCATCTTGGTTAGGATCGAGCAGGGAGTCTTCGCGGGACGCGAACTGGTCGCCTCCGTACAAGGTCTTGCGCCTGCTCCAGCCGCCACAGCCGACGATCTCGGGCTTCTGCGAGTCGGTAACTTCTGCTACGAGATAAGTTCCATCGGCGATGAGCTGGCTGTCGACGCCGTAGACGGACTGCAGTGCGCCTTCGATCTGGGCTGGCGAATAGTCCTTCGATTGCAGGCCTTGGACCGAGGCTTCGATTACTTCCCGCAGGCGTGGAACGTCAGCAGGCGCCGCTCTTCGTATGTGAATGTTCATGCTGAGTCCCAGCGAATTCCTGACATTCTAAACGGACTGATTCGGCCTTTGCGGCTTGGTTCCTTATAATGTCCTTTCCCATGGCAAACTTCGCACCGGTCGACGAACAACTTACGTATCTCAAGAAGGGTTCGGCGGAGATTATCCGCGAGGCCGACCTGCGCGCCAAGCTGGAGAAGTCGCGGGCTGCCGGAAAACCTTTGCGCGTGAAGCTTGGCATGGACCCGACTGCTCCTGACTTGCACCTTGGGCACACCGTGGTTCTGCGCAAGCTTAAACACTTTCAGGATCTCGGGCACACGGCAATCTTTTTGATTGGCGACTTCACGGGGATGATCGGTGACCCTACGGGACGCTCGGCGACGCGGCCTCCGCTGACTCGCGAGCAGATTGAGGAGAACGCGGAGACTTACAAGGAGCAGGTTTTCAAGATTCTCGATCCGCAGAAGACTGTGATCGACTTCAACCGGCGCTGGTTCGCCCAGTTTAGCGCCGACGATTTCATCCGGTTGATGGCGAAGTACACGGTTTCGCAGCTGCTGGAGCGGGAAGACTTTCACAAACGCTTTCGGGAAGAAAAACCCATCGCGCTACACGAACTGCTTTATCCGCTGGTGCAGGGGTATGACTCGGTCGCGCTTGAAGCTGATGTGGAGCTTGGCGGGACCGACCAGAAATTTAATCTGCTGGTGGGGCGCGAGCTGCAGCGGGCTTACGGGCAAGAGTCACAGGTTGTGCTGACCACGCCGATTCTTGAGGGCTGGCGTCCAGGCGTCGAGAAAATGTCGAAATCTCTCGATAACGCAATCGGAATCCATGAGCCGCCTTCGGAGATGTACGGCAAGGTGATGGCCATTTCGGATGAAAGGATGTGGCGCTACTACGAACTTCTGACCGACGTGCAGATCCCGGAAATCGTAAAGATGAGATTCGATGTTAGCAACGGCGCGGTGCATCCCATGCAGCTGAAGAAGGATCTTGCCCGGCGGATTGTCGCGGATTTCCATTCAGCAGATGCGACGGCGAAGGCTGCAGACGATTGGGCGAAGCAGTTTCAGAAAGCAGAGGTGCCCGACGACCTAGAGTTGGTCGAAATCCGGCTGGCGGATGTAATTCCGCAGGGAAGCGGAGGTGGGGCAGTTCGTATTATTGGTGGAATCGAGCAGCCAGCGGAGGTGGAAGTGGTTCAGGTAGACAAACTGATTCGCAAGGCTGGACTTCGGATGGACAAACTGATTCGGTTGGCTGGACTTGCGACCTCGAACACGGAGGCCGCTGCAAAGCAAAAACAGGGCGCCGTCAGCTTGGTGAGCATCGGCGGCGAGAACATCGACACCGGTCGAGAGCTCGTGGAGATGATACCTGTTGATCAAGACGTCGTGCTCCGCGTGGGACGAAGAATGAAGAGAGTTCGCGTCATATCCGGCGGCGGAAGCTGGCAATGACCATGTGGGGGACAGCCGTCCTCGGCTGTCTGGGCGAGTGAAGCTCGCCCCGGGTTTCCTCTCCCGCTTTCCCAATCTGGCGTTCGTCCAGAATTTAGGTGGCTCCCAAACCCCTCGCCCTCACAACATCCGCTAGACTTCAAGCGGAGCGGAGCTTCGCTCCGCGGACAGCCGAGGACGGCTGTCCCCACATACAACCTTGTGCCTCAGGCTTTTTATCGTCGACAGCTTCCGCATCTTCAATGTGATTACAAACAGCATTTCGTCACGTTCTGCACTGATCGGCGCTGGGTGCTTCCTGAGCGTGTGCGTTCTATCGTGCTGGAGTGCTGTCTGCATCATAACGGGGAGAGATTCGACCTGCGGGTCGCGGTCGTGATGCCCGATCATGTTCATATGATCTTCACGCCGCTGGTCAACCAGCGGGCCATGGAGATTTATTCGCTCGCCCAGATCATGGATTCGGTCAAGGGGTTTTCGGCCCATAGAGTTAACGAAAAGCTGCGGCGTAAGGGCCGGGTTTGGCAGCCAGAGTCGTTCGATCACGTGGTCCGTTCCTCGGAGGGTCTTGATGCGAAGGTTGCGTATCTCTTGGAGAACCCTGTTCGAGCTGGGCTGGTCGAGGAATGGGACACTATCCGTGGCTGTGGAAGAAGCCGTTTGTGAATCCCTTTGCTTCCGCGCTGCAGCCGTGATAGCGCGAGCTGGGCTTTGCCCAGCGGACAGCCGAAGACGGCTGTCCCCACATGTGTCAATTCTGCTAGTCTCGACCGCGCCATGCGCGCGGCTGCCATTCTCGGGATGGGGTGTTCTTCATCGAGCCTCGAGCCCTTTCAGACCGACCCAATAATTGACTGGCGCATTGGGATGCCTGGTGCCGCCGATCAGGCGGATGTCATCCTGCTGTTTGGTGGCGATGGCACCATCCATCGTCACCTTAGTCAGTTGGTAAAGCTTGG
>DATHOK010000184.1:0-36518 GCA_035484995.1 Verrucomicrobiia bacterium
ACGCGGGCTTGATCTGCGTGGCGTGAGCCGGCGGGACGGACGCCGGGATTTACGATGGCGAAGTTGTGGCCGAGTTCGGCGCGCACAGCCGCCGTTTCGCGGGCGGAGGTGACGATGCCCTTGCATCCGTTGTCTAGGGCCAGCCTGGCGAGGCGCAAGACTTCCTCGCGCACGGTCCCGCGAAATCCGACTTTCTCCATTTCGTTTTCGTCGAGGCTGGTGAGCACGGTGACGCCGAGCACGAGCAGCGCGGGGTTGTTGGCGTGAGCGGCTTCGGTGGCGGCGTGAAGCATTTTGGCGCCGCCCGCGGCGTGGACGGTCAGCATGCTCACTCCGAGCCGGGACGCCTCATGCACGGCGGCAGCGACCGTGGTGGGAATGTCGTGATATTTGAGGTCGAGAAACACGCGCCGGCCCGAGGCGACGAGATCCCGCACCACCTGCGGGCCTTCGGCGGTGTAGAGTTGCATGCCGACTTTATAGGTGAGGGCGGAGTCGCCGACGGCCGCAACGATCTTTTGTGCGGCCGCCGCCGTGGAGACGTCGAGAGCCACGATCAGCTTCTCGCGCGCAGGATTGACGTCTGGGTCGTTCGGGATGCGGTTGGTCAGAGTGGCCTGCATCCCGAACAGTGTAGTTCGTTTACTGGAGTTCCGCCATAGGATGGTTGTAAGCTACGGTCTGGTAAACCTGCCTGTGCTCGGTCCGGGGCTTAACCAGGTCCAGGCGAACCCGTTGCAGCCCACGCTGCTCGAACTGCAGCACCTGGGCGGCACCGAAGGAAAGGTCGATAATGCGGCCCGGCACGACCGGACCGCGGTCGTTGATCTTGACCACGACCACCCGTCCGTTGTGCAGGTTGGTAACCCGCACGTAGCTTCCCAAGGGAAGCGTGGGGTGGGCGGCGGTCATGTCGTACATGTCGAAATCCTCGCCGCTGGCGGTCGGTCTGCCGACGAAATATTCGCCGTACCAGGAGGCTGTCCCAATTTGATACGGTTGGTTTTTAGTGTTGTGGTTGCGGGTTTCGGGTTTGGCTTGAACTGCCCTAGTTTGGGCTGAACTGGCCTCCGAGTTGTTCGGTCCCTGAGCCGCTCCCAGTCCGACGACCAAAAAAGCGATCATCAGTCCATGAGCTATACGTCCACGCATTCAGTTCTCCTCGCATACTCAAAAGTCGTCCTAGCTAGGCTGTGTTTGGTTAAGGTTCTTCAAATGGTAGGAGGCTCGGAGGGGCTTGTCAACCCGAAAGTGCATGACCTATGGTGACGTGATAGTTATCGATATCTCACGTAACTTGTTGTTAATCATGAGTAATCAGCAACAAGTCATTCAAAACAATTAGGTTATATGTTTATTATATAGTAAATACTCAGAAGGGTGTAGTTCGGGAAGAATTTTCATCATCAATAGATTCAATGACTTACGGACAATTCTTTCTAAGTTGTTTAAGGAGAGCATTTTAGGTACAAGGTTGCATATAGTAGAGCTTATTTTTTTCGAGGAACATGGCTGAAAAACCACCTGTCGTGCTGACCATCGCCGGTTTTGATCCGTCGTCCGGGGCGGGAGTGACGGCCGATATTAAGACGATTGCGGCCCACGGCTGTTACGGAGTGGCATGCATTACCGCCCTGACCGTGCAATCCACCGCCGGGGTCCGCCGGGTGGAGCCTCTGGATCCAGCCCTGGTGACCGAGACTTTGGAAGAGCTCGCCGCCGATATTCCCATCGCAGCCGTCCACATCGGGATGCTGGGTGCCGGGAGGGTGGTCAAGGCTATGGTGGAGTTCCTCGGTCGGCGGTCGGGGAAGGCTAAACTGCCGAACGTAGTCCTCGATCCGATTCTTAAGTCTTCTTCGGGTGCGGACCTGCTGGACTCGGCCGGAACCAGGCTGCTGATTGAGAAGCTCATCCCGCTTGCCGATGTGATCACGCCGAATGTGGAAGAAGCCGCAGTCCTCACCGGGTTGAAGGTGACCGATCTCGACGAGATGAGGGCAGCGGCGGCGAAGCTCCATCAGATGGGCTCGGCCGCCGTGGTGATTACGGGCGGACATCTAGAGAAGGCAACCGATCTGTTGAGCTTCACCACGAGGCGCGGGGTTGAGGAAGAAGTATTCAAGGCGGAGCGGCAACGCTCGAATTCGACTCACGGCACGGGTTGCGCGTTTGCTACGGCGATGTCATGCCATCTGGCTCTCGATCGCGGATTAGCCGAAGCTGCCTTGCTGGCCAAGACGTTTGTGACCGCCGCGATTGCCGCGGGACATCCGCTGGGGCGCGGAACCGGACCGGTCCATCATCTTTATCGCATGAATCAGCAGCGGCGGGCGGCGGGTACGGGAAGCGAGTCGTAACGGGTGGGTCTTCGCGGAATACGGCGAGGCAGGGACTAATCCTAGTCGGCGTTTTTATCTGAATCCGAAGGTTTCTTCAGCAGAATCCCGGCTACAAACGATGCGGTTGCGGCCAGCAGCCATTCGATCCGCCACATCTGGATGGCCTGGAACTCGGCGAGATTCGATGCACGATAGAATAGGCTGACGCCGATCGCCCCCACCACACAGCCGAGGCCGATCATGAATGCGATGAGCGAGGCAGTCGGCAGACCGATCCAGCGCTTGATCTCATGGAAATGCAGATAGTGGAGCCAGTCAGGGAAGGAAATCTCCTGCCATGCGGCGGCGATCAAGCGCATGGACGACCGGAAGCCAGTGCCCACCCGTGCTGCGCTCCGCGCCAACAGGCCATTCATGAGAGCAGCCTCGGCGCTCGCGTTTGCTGTGGGACGGCGGAGCCCGCAGGTATGGCAGAACCTGGACCCGATCATGAACTCGGTGCCGCAATCGGCACAGGCTTCAGAGAAAGCCGGGGCCGCAGCCGGGGGAGCTGCGACCGCCGGTGGTTCTAGCACAAGCGGGGACCGCCAGAATTCCTGCGGAGCTTCTTGAACAACTTCAGCCATATGTTAGGAACGTCTATTTTAGGAAAGGCAAGCCGACAACCAAAGCGTCACCGTCGACTAAGGTGTTTTCAAGTCAGATACTTGCAACTTTCCCCCAATCGCGTTGCAAGTAAGTCTCGCGCAATTATTACCCGCAAACCCGTAAAGATGCCCCAGTACCTTGGTTTTTTTCCGGTCTGGTTGGGGAGATTATAGGGTTCAATCCGTGCATGTTTCGGGAAATTGTTAGGTTCGCCCGATGACGTTTTTGGTTCGTCCCGTGCTCGGGAAAACTCGGTTAGACTAAAGTGCAAAGGCTAACGGTCGGGATGCAGTCGAGTCTGATAGTGAAACGGTTGGATGACGGGAAGGCGGTGTTCTGCCTTACCATCCTTCTTGTCTTTTGCCCCTTATGCGCGGCCGCAGTCGGTCAAACTGCTGGCGAAAGGGCTCTCTCATCGTCCGCGGCTAATTCCGCGGAACACGATCCACAGGTTGAGGCGGCTTTTGGGCATTTTTATAACCTCGAATACGACCGGGCGATCCAGGAGTTTGAGAAGGTAATGGATCGGCATCCCGGCGACCCCTCGGCCGTGAACCACCTACTGACCACGGTTCTGATGCGGGAGCTTTACCGCATGGGCGCAATGAACAGCGGCGAGTATGCCAATGACAGCTTTATCGGCGACGCGCATCGAGCCGCCGACCCTAAGGTTACGGAGCGGATCAAAAAGTTAGTGGAGCGCGCCGGGAGCCTGGAAGAGCAGCAACTCAAAGTTAATCCCAATAATGTGGATGCGCTCTACGCCCGCGGGGTCACCCGGGCGCAGTTCTCGCTTTATACCGCGCTGGTCGAGCGCGCCTGGTTCTCCGCGCTGCGCAATGCCGTGGGAGCGCGTCATGACCACGAACGCGTTCTGGAACTCGCTCCTCACTATGTGGATGCCAAGCTGGTCGTGGGCACACACAACTATGTGATGGGCAGCCTGCCGTGGAGCGTGAAGGCGGCCGTGGCGCTGGTGGGTCTGACTGGGACAAAGGAAAAGGGACTCGAATACCTGCGGGAAGTGGCTGAGAGCGACGGAGAAAACAGCGTGGATGCCAGGGTGGTGCTGAGCCTGTTTCTGCGGCGCGAGCATCGCTACGAGGAAGCGCGCGTGCTTATGCATGACCTGGCAGCGCGGTATCCCAGGAATTATTTGTTTCCGCTGGAAGAAGCCAATCTGCTGCGCGCCAGCGGCCGTGCGCCAGAGGCCGCGGCCGGCTATCGCCAGGTTTGGCAAAATGGGCGGGAAGGGAAGTACGGCAACCTGCACTACGAGCTGGCGGCGTGGGGGCTGGGTGAGCTGCTTCGCAGCCAGAAAGATTACGCCGGAGCTGCGGCCGCCTATGAAATGGTGGGTCAGGCTCCGGAGCCCGATCCTGAGACACTGCAGAAGGCCAACCTGGCTGCCGGGGAAATGTATGACCTGCTGCAGAAGCGCGATTTGGCGATGAAGAAGTATGAGACCGTGCTGGCCGAAAATGGCGCCACTCCTCCCGCGGAAAAGGCTCGGGAGCACCTCCGGGAGGCGTACCGGGAGTGATATCGGTTTCTGGCCTGTGAAGAAGTAGACCCTGGAACTTTACTGTCTACAATTGCGTATTGTTTTGTAGAGAGCGTTTCGGAGGCGGCGTTATGTATTGCAACTATTGCGGGAAAGTAATTCAGGACGATGCTGCGGTTTGCGCTTATTGCGGTACTCGTGTGGGAGCATCCATCGCGCGCAAGCGCCTGGTGCGGCCCCGGCAGGGACGGAAGATCGCGGGTGTCTGCATCGGGTTCGCCGAGTACTTCGACATCGATGTGACCGTAGTCCGGCTGGTGTGGCTGCTGGCATCGTGCCTGACCGGGGTTGGACTGCTCGCCTATCCCATCGCGTGGATCGTGATGCCTGAAGAGCCGCTGCTGTTGACGGCACCAGCGGGTGCGCAGCGCGCGGCGAATCCGTAAACGAATTCGTAAGCCCCAGGCATGGGACGCGATACGCTGGGCTGTGATTAAATCGCCTGATGCACAGCACCGGCCTTCGGCAAATCAGAAGCGGTGACGCCGAAATCGTCTACCGCGTGCTCGGCGATGGTCCGCCTGTAATTCTGCTGCATCCCTTTCCCGCGAATCATGAATTCTGGCTGCCGGTGGCTCAGGCGCTGGCCACGCGCTACCGCATCGTTCTGCCGGATCTGCGCGGGCACGGAGATTCTGGTGTGGGCAAGGGTCCAGCCACCATGGAGAAACACGCCGGCGACCTTGCCCGCGTCATGGATGATGCGGATGTCGGTCGCGCTCCCATGATCGGGGTCTCCATCGGCGGATATGCTTTATTCGAATTCTGGCGGCGGCATCGCGGACGCGTCGCCGGGCTCGGTCTTTGCAATACCAAGGCGCCCGCCGATTCCGCGGAAGCCCGCGCCGGACGGCTGCAGGCGGCAAACGATGTGCTCGAGCGCGGTACCGAGCCGTTTTTCGAAAGCATGATCCCGCGTCTGCTGGGCAAGACCACGCGCGAGACGCGGCCTGATCTGGTCGACGGCGCGCTGCGCATGATGCGGAAGATGTCGCCCGAAGACGTGGCGCAAGTGCAGCGTGGCATGGCCGAGCGATCGGATTCTGTGGATACATTGAAGACCATTAATGTGCCCACTCTACTCGTAACCGGAGACGAAGATATCCTGACTGGCGTGAACGAAGCCGAACTGATGCGCCAGCACATTTCCGGCAGCCAGTTGCGCGTGATTCCGAAGGCCGGGCATTACTCGCCTTGGGAACAGCCGGAGGAAGCAGCCAAGCTGTTGCGTCAATTTCTGGAGCGGCTTTAGAACGAGTGCTTTCGAGGTTCGCCCTGGGCTAGAATCAGGGGCGCTATGAGGAAATCTTTTGCACTGCTCGTTCTCGGGATATCGGCGATCTCTATCTCTTCCTATTCGCAAGGCCCCAGCGTCCCTCGTCCCCGCATACTCGGTATCGATCACGTTTCGTTCTACACCACAGCTCCGGATGGCGTGACGGCGCTTTACGGCGGCACGCTCGGACTTGCTTCGGCGGCGCCGGTGGAGTCTGGCGGGCTCCTGAGATACATGGTAGGCAGGCAGTGGATCGGCTACAGCGCCGCGCCCGATCCCAAGGCGACCGACCGTATGGATCACGTTGCATTCACCACGGACAACGTCGGCGCACTGCGCAGGTATTTGATCGCGGAGGGCGTGAAGGTGCCCGCGGTCGAAGGGCACGCAGACCACAGCTTGAGCTTCACCGTGGCAGACCCGGAAGGTCACCGCGTTGAGTTTGTCGAGCGGGACAAATCTGAAGGGTCCACTCCAACGGCCGATTCCGCGATTTCGCGACACATGATTCACACCGGTTTCGTGGTCTACCACCGCAATGCCGAAGACCACTTCTACCACGACATTCTCGGTTTCCGGCTTTACTGGCACGGCCACGATAAGCCGGACACACCGGATGACTGGGTTGCGATGCAGGTTCCGGATGGCACCGACTGGCTGGAATATATGTTGAACCAGCCCGAGCACATGGACCTGCAACTCACGGGCGTGATGAATCACATCTCGCTCGGAGTCGCCGACATGAAGAAGGCACAGTCGATCATGGAATCGCATGGCTGGAAGCCGCACGGCGATGAAGAGGCGGAGATCGGCAAAGACGGCAAATGGCAGCTCGACGTGTTTGACCCTGATCTCTCGCGGGTGGAGTTGATGGAGTTTAAACCGACGCAGAAACCGTGCTGCAACGATTTCACCGGACCGCATCCGACGGAGTGAGCTGGGTCTTACGCTTTTAGGAAGATCCGTTTCCTCCAGAGGAACCACAACAGAATCCAGCAGAACAGAACAGCACCGAGCGAGTAGATGAGCGAAGCATTGGCCGCGCTCGCGCCTAGAGATACCAGCTTCGCCTGCGCCGCGTCATGCCACGTCACTGGACCGTTGGAGCCCTTCACGGTGAATGAATAACCGGGACCGTACACGAACGAGTCGGCGACGAACCCGGCGATCGCATTCATTCCGAAAACCAGAATCGGCATGGTCCAGGCGCCGCGCCACCTTCTGATCTCGAGCATCCAGTAGAGCAGAGCCAAGAAGACCAGCGCGAAGCCTCCGCTGAAGAGCACGAACGAGCTGGTCCAGAGATTCTTGTTGATCGGGAACCAGAGATTCCAAACCTCACCTGCGACCAGGCCGAGAATTCCGACGTACAGCATCCGGAGAGCCTTAGCGCCGGGACTTCTCTCCGATTGCAGCCAGTAGCCGGTGAGCACTCCGATTAGCGTGGTCGCAATCGACGGGATGGTGCCGAGGAGTCCTTCGGGATCACGGGTTTTGTCGAACAGATGTCCCATGAACAGCTTGCGGTCGAGCCATGCGGCGAGGTTGCGATCGGGGTCCATAAATGGAATGTCGCGGCCGGGCATTCCAAAGCTGGGAACCGGGGCGAAACGCAATAGTGCCCAATAGCCGAGCAGACACACGCACATCGCAATGAAAGCTCCGCGGCGGTTTGACCACAAAACCAGAATCGCGGCCGCGAAATAGCAGAGAGCGATGCGCTGGGTGACGCCTTCGAAGCGCCAGCTGTGCACGTCGAGACCGATGATGGGAGAGGCATTCACAAAAAGGCCGATCGCGATCAGAATGAGGCTGCGCTTGAAGGCGTGCCACAAAATTTGTTCTCGCGATTCGCCTCGTTGGAGCCGGGCGGCAAACGAGTAGACCATCGAGATGCCAACCAAAAACAGGAAAGATGGGAAGATGAAGTCGGCGCAGGTCCAGCCATTCCAATCGGCGTGCTTGATCGGCCCGTAGGCCAGGTCGTCGCTACCCGGGTTGTCGACCAGGATCATGCCGGCGACCGCGAGCCCGCGGTAAATATCGAGGGAAAGCAGGCGTTCGGAAGGCGCTTTGGCGGAGTTGGATTCCGCGGTACTGGCAGGCGTCGGCGCAGCTGACATGTTGCGAACAATATAGGCGGGTAGGGAACGGCTGTCACTGTGGACTGAGACGCGATTTTGCCTGTTGAAAATGTGCGATGGGGCGAACGGATTTCAAGATCAATGGTTTTAAACCAATGGTTTTGAGACGATGAGCGGTTCGGAACGGGGAAGCAGCCACGGCACGGGCACCGCGCGATTTGCTACAATCGTCGCGCCATGATTGACACGGAGTTGGTTGCAGCGAAGACCGTAGTGAATGCCAAGGGTGATGGGCCCACCGTGGATGTGAGCGGCGCGGCGGGGCGGGTGTTCCTGCTGACCCTCGAAATTACGCAGATCATCGAGCAGGAATCGCTCGACGTCACCGTCTACGGTTCAGTGGACGGCGCGGCGTGGGGAGCGAAGCCGGTGGCCGCATTTCCGCAGAAGTTTTATCGTGGCGAGTCGCCGTTGCTGCTCGATCTGACGGCGCATCCCGATGTAAAGTTCGTGCGCGCGCACTGGGACGTGGCGCGCTGGGGACGCGGCGTCGAAACCCCGATGTTTGAGTTTGGAGTGAGCCTGAAAGAAATTCCCGCGGACGTGCTGCGCGAGGCTGCCGCCGAGGCCAAGACGGTGCTAAGTGGTTAGTGATCAGTGGCCAGTGGCCGGTTCGCACAATTGAATTTCTGGCCACTCATCACCTGCTACTGACGACTGGCCACTTACCACTTTTGTCTTCTCCTTCCGCTAATATTGATCTCAGGATGAAAATGGAGTCTCAGGTCGTGGTGCGTCCGGCGCGCAACGTGCGGGGCGGCGTAAGTCTTCCCGGGGACAAATCCATTTCGCACCGCTACGCGATGCTGGCGGCGATCGCGGACGGGCCCTCGCGCCTTGAAAATTATTCGACCGGTGCCGACTGTGCCAGCACGCTCGGCTGTCTGCGTTCGCTCGGAGTGAAGTGGGAGCGCAAAGATGGTCCCGACAACTTCATCGAAGTGCAGGGAAGCGGGGAGGCGCTGACTGCTCCGAAGGAACCGCTGGATTGCGGGAATTCGGGTTCGACCATTCGCATGTTGAGCGGGATCGTGGCGGCGCAGAAGTTCTCAAGCGAGATGGTTGGGGATGAGTCGCTCTCGCGCCGGCCGATGGAGCGTGTGATCACGCCGCTCACCGCCATGGGCGCGCAGATCATCGCGCAAAACGGCCGCCCGCCATTGCGCATCAACGGCGCCAAGCTGAAAGGGATCCACTACCAGATGCAGGTGGCTAGCGCACAGGTAAAGACGTGCCTGCTGTTTGCCGGGTTGCTGGCCGAAGGGGAAACGCGCATCGAAGAGCAGTTGCGGACGCGCGATCACGGAGAAGTCGCGCTCAAGGCATTCGGCGCACAGCTCGACTGCAAGGGGAACGAAGTTCGGATTCGCGGCGGGCAGCGTTTGCACGGCATCGAAACGCGAGTTCCCGGCGATCTTTCTAGTGCGGCGTTCTTTCTCTGTGCCGCTGCTCTTTTTCCCGGCTCGCAATTGACGGTCACCAGTCTGCTCATGAATCCGACGCGCGCGCGCCTGCTCGATATCCTCATGCAGATGGGACTGCGCATTTCCGTTACTCAGTTGGAGGAAGTCCACGGCGAGTTGGTGGGCACGCTGCAAGTCGAGGGCGCGCGGCTGAAAGGTGCGAACATTGCGGGCGAGGATACCGCTGCGCTGATTGATGAGATTCCGGTGCTGGCAGCGATCGCTCCCTATACCGAGCATGGAGTCGAGGTCCGCGATGCGAAAGAATTGCGGGTGAAGGAGTCGGACCGCATCGCATCTATTGCCACGAACCTTCGCGCCATGGGAGCCGCAGTGGAGGAACGCGAAGACGGCTTGAAGATTCCCGGTGGACAGTCGCTCCATGGCGCGGAGATCGAATCCTTCGGCGATCACCGCATCGCCATGGCCTTCAGCATCGCGGCTCTGCGAGCCCATGGTGAGACGCTAATTCGCGGCAGCGAATGCGCAGCCGTTTCCTATCCGGCATTCTTTTCCACGCTGGAAAGCCTGGTCGAGCGCTGAACCCAATCTGATGCGAGGGTCTCCAGCTGAACCACATACAGTAATCTCCTGAGCGGGCAAGAGTGGCGCTGGTAGGGCGTTCGCAACGATTCCGCACTGATGCCGCGGTACAGCAACCCTCCTCACTTTTGCCCTCATCTCAATTTCAACGATCCGCGCCACATTTCTCCAGCGTGCTCTGCCAACCGGAAGAGGAGTGTGCACGAGGACAAAACTACTGACGAATGGAGTCGATTAAAATGACGAAACGTTATTTGGGATTGGGAATTATTTTCTTGTTATTTGCCGGGCCGGCATTGCTAGCCCAGGATTCGGATCACGTTGAGGTCGGCGCTTTTGCCGACTATTACCGGTTCAGCGACGCGTCGCCTGCGGAAAATTTCCTTGGTCTTGGAGGCCGGGCTGCGTTCAACGTTCACCGCGACGTTCAGATAGAGGCGGAAATGGCTTACGATTTCGCGCGGAATTATACCCAGACCTACAGCAATGGCGTCAGCACAGAGGCTGTGACCGCGCACTTCCGGACGCTGCACGGGTTTTTCGGTCCTAAGTTTCAAACCGGTTCGGGCCCGTTTCGTTTCTTTGTAACGGGTAAGGTCGGCTTTGACAACTTCAGTGTTACGAATAGCGGGGCGACCGCCGGGTTCGTCAATTCAGTGGGTCTAACCACGGGCACGACCCGGTTCGCTGTATACCCGGGAGGAGGCGTAGAAGCTTTTGCTGGTCCGATCGGGGTGCGTGCGGAGATTGGGGATGACATCTTTTTCCTGAACGGCGTCCACAACAATCTCAGGGTGAGTCTTGGGCCCCAATTCCGCTTCTAGTGCTAGTGATTTTGGCTGCAGGCGGCTTTCAAAGGCCGCCTTTTTTGCACCCAGCCAGGCGAGTGAATTCCGAAAATCGGGGCGATTCCCCGGCATACGCGGTGTGGTAAAGTAGTGCCGCCCGAGAATTGGGTCCTCGCCACCTTCGCAAAGGAGTTTGTCATGCCTACCCTCCGCGATATTGTGAAAGACCGCAAAGTTTACTCCATTGATGCCGCACGCACGGTGCTGGAAGCGGCGCGCTTCATGATGGAACATAACATCGGTGCGCTGCCCGTGCTCCGCAACGGAGAACTTGCCGGCATTTTCTCCGAGCGCGACATCATGAACCGCGTAGTCGCCGCCGGCCGGACTCCCGGTCACACTGCGGTCTCCGAAGTGATGACCGCTAACCCGCGTGCGGTCAATGTGGATGAGACCATTGAGGAATGTTTTTTCATCATGCACGAGTTTGGCTTCCGGCACCTGCCCATTGTGGAGGGTAAGGAATTGAAAGGGCTAGTCTCGCTGCGCGACATTGTCCTGCGCCAGGCGGCGGAACTCGAGCGCCAGCGCCGCGCCTCCTGAGAGCAGGCTTCCGCACTCAGCTTTCAGCGACTGCCACGAACCTCACTGTTGGGGCAGACAAAGACAACGACCAGAGAAGGTTCACGGCGTAACTCAGTTGGCCGTGTGGGCCGTCGTTACCTGAAGCGTGACGGTCGCCACGTCTGCGTTAGGAGGGACGTTGCTGGGAGCCGCACCGTTTGCATCCGCGCCGGTCAGCGTGAAGATGTACGTGTTATTCGGAGTGATTTGGCCGTTCAGGGCGGTGGTACCGGGGGGGCCCGGACAGGCCGACAGCAGCAACAAGCTCCCAGCAATCGCCACCAGGCAAAATACGGCAAGCAGATTTTTCCTATAGCTTCGGGCTCCGCGTGCTCCCACAAGCGCTAGTCCGGGAACGGCGAGCCAGAAGGCATAGAACATGCGAAGGTTCCACAACCTCGTGCTGGTTGCACGCCCGAAGGTCGCGATCGTGAGCGTAGAAGTTGCTCCCGTGCTGCTGCTGATGCTGACCGTCGCAGGGTCGAAGGTGCAATAGGGCGCCGCGGTGACGATCGGCGAAACCGAAAGGCATGCGAGCGTGACTTGGCCCGAATAGCTGCCGATCGGCAGCACCGTGACGACGGTGGTGGCGGCGCTACCTGCAGGCAGGGGGCTCGGAATCGCAATCGTGGGCGACACCGATAAAGTGTAGTCCTCTGTCAAATCCGCTACGCTCAAGTACAAAGTTTGAGTTTGCGTTGTGGTGCCGCCCGTGCCCGTTACTGTGACCTGATAGGTACCCGCCGACGTGGCAGACGCACCCGTTCCTCCTGTGGTCGTAATAGTGAGGGCGGGACCGTCGGCAGGCGGGGTTGCGAGTGCAGGACTCACGGTGCACGCGGGCAGATTCGTGGTGAACTGGTTCGACGTCACGGCACAGCTCAACGAAACTGATCCATCGAAGGTTCCGATGGGCTCAAGGTCGATAGTGGCTGTCGCGGATCCGCCGGGATCCACGCCTATTTTCGGGGTGAAGGCCGAGACTGACAGGGTAAACTGTTGCCCGTAAGCCAGCGATACGGATCCGGCGGAGAGCGCGAGTAGCAACGATGCGAGAATGATTGGGCGTACGGCCTGCCTGGGATTCACCATGAGCGGATAAGAACTCACTACCTTCGATTCCTCCAACGGCGCAAAAGCTGCCTGACCCAGCCCAAAACATGCTGCCGGCCAATCAGCTGCAAGAGTGATGTTAATTGCGACGGACCTCGAGCACGAGTTCGCCAGACAGAATCTTAGACTAGAGTTGTCAATCCTGCCAACCTTGGGGCCAATTAAGCGAGCCGGCGGCGGCCCTCCAGCAGGTCCTTCACCGCAGGGCTGCGCTTGACACTCGCCTCGCTCTCTGCTGTAGTGTCCGCCAACCTGCGCATTGAATTCAATCGCGAGGGAGAGGTTCTGGAAATCTGGCGGCGCGGGGCTCTGGAGTTCATAAAGCAGGCTGCAGAATTCAATGGTCACTATCCGCGATGTCGCGAAGGAGAGCGGGTTTTCCTCCACCACAGTGTCGATCGTTCTCAACGACGCTCCCTTGGCGCGCTATATTCCGGCCGTAACCAAGAAGCGCATTGAGCGCGCGGCGGAGAAACTTGGCTATCGTCCCAACCAGTTTGCCCGCTCGCTGCGTAGCAAACGCAGCCACACCGTCGGAGTCATGGTCTTCGACATGACCGATCCCTACTGCACGCTGGTGTTGCGCGGCATCGAGAACACGCTCTACCAGGCTTCCTACCTGCCCATCCTGACCGACGTGCACAACGAGCGCAGCCGCTTCGAACGTTATCTCGAGATGCTGCTCGACCGTCGCGTGGAAGGCCTGGTCGTGCTCGCCAACTGGCTCTTTCTCGATATCAACCTGCTCGCCGACCTGGAAAAGAGCAGCATACCGACGGCGATTATCGGTTGCGAATTAAAAGGCGACGCGATGAGTTCGGTCATCGTCGACAACGAGGTCGGCGGCTATCTCGCGCTCGAGCATCTGCACTCGCTCGGTCACCGCAAGATCGCTTTTATCCGCGGTCCGAAAACTCTGGGTGACAGTTCACCGCGTTGGCGCGGCATTCGCAACTGTGCCAAGGAACGCGGCCTCGAACTTGATTCCCGCCTGATCGTCGATCTGCCTGAGTCACGCGATCCGCTTTCCAGCTTTGAAGCTGGGAAAAAACTCACCGAGGACCTGCTCAAGCGGAAGCGGCCGTTCACTGCAATTCTTGCCTTCGACGATATGACTGCCTTCGGCGCCATACGGGCCCTGGGCAACGGTGGCCTGCGGGTACCCGAGCACTGTTCCGTGATTGGCTTTGACGACGTCGCCGCCTCGGCTCTCTGTACTCCGTCCCTCACTACCATCCGGCAGCCCATGGAGGCGATGGGAGCCGGCGCGGTAGGGATTGTGCTCGAGGGCATCAACCTGGTACTCGAAAAGCGGGAGGTCGCCGCGCACCATCGCAAGGTAGCGCCCGAACTGGTGACCCGGGAATCTACTCGGAACCTGCAGTAGGACGATAAGAACGCGGGAGCGCACTACAGTGAGCAGGAATCCAAGTCGTTCCCCGCGTCCAGGCCTGCTTTTTCTCTTGACATCAGATACCCAATAAACGCACTATTCATACGATTTAATAAGCCATTTCTAAGGGTGTGACTCAAGCTTGGGAGGCGGTTCATGAATCGCAGAAATGCATTAGTGAAGACAGCGCGGAATTTTCTTTCGGTTTGTATTCTTTTCCTGTGCGCGGGTTCTGTAGCGCGTGCCCAGGCCGGCCGGGGAAGCGTCAGCGGCTTGGTCACCGATCCTGCCGGCGCCGTCGTTGCCGGAGCCAAAGTAGTCCTGCTGAACCCCGCCACCGGAGTGACGCAGCATACTGTCACCACCGGCGCAGGACTCTACAATTTCATTTCCCTGAATCCCGGCGTGTATCGGGTCACCGCCAGCCAGACTGGTTTTAAGAGTGTCGCGCAGGACAACGTTAACGTCACCGTCGATCAGGTTACTGAGGCTAACATCGTTCTACAGGTCGGCGTGACGTCGGAGACAGTTACGGTTGCCCAGGGAGTCGAACTGGTCGAGCCCAGCAACTCTACCGTCGGCCAGTTGATTGAGTCAGCCACCATCGATCGTGTCCCGCTGCTGGATCGCAACGTCTACGATCTGGTCCAATTGAGCGCCGGTGTGATTCCGGTTAATGGTTCGCCCAACTCGAGCGATTCGATGCAATCGATTCAGAACATTTCGGTCGGGCGGCCGGGAGTTGACGTTTCAGCTGACACGATCAACGGCTCCATCGTGGGATCGGTTTACTACATGCTCGATGGCAGTCCGATCGGGATTGCGGAGAATAATTCCGCCGCGATCATTCCTGCCATGAATATCCCTGAGGATGGTGTCGACGAGGTTCGCGTGGAAACACAGAATACGCCGGCTTCGTATCAAAGTGGCGCGGCCGGGGTCATCAGCCTCGTGAGCAAGTCCGGCACCAATAGATTTCATGGCGACGTTTTCGGGATATTTCGGCCCGACGTTCTCGCCGCAAACGACTACTTCAACAAGCAGAGTGAGTTGATCAACGGCCAGAGCGACACACCTCCATCTTTCCATCGTTACCAGGAGGGCGCAGCCATCGGCGGTCCGATAAAGAGAGACAAAATCTTCTTCTTCGCGGATTACGAAGACACGCAACAAGAGGAATTCGAGGGCGTAGACACCTTCACCGTCCCCACCAGCGCCGAACGAACCGGTAACTTTTCAGCTATGGGCTTTACGATCTACGACCCGACTCAGCCCGATGTTGCTTGCCCCGCCGGGACAACGGGCTTGTGCCGGCAGGCGTTTCTGGGGAACACCATCCCCAACCCGAATCCTATCGGCTTGCTGTATTTATCGAAAATGCCACTTTGCAACATCCCGAGCCCCACCACCTGCGATTCAGCGACAACTGACGTCGGCGATAATTTCGGCTTGCCGGGCCTGGATCCGTTCAACGCACACCGCTTCGATGTGCGCGTCGATTGGGCTAAAAGTGAACGGCAGCGCCTCTTCACGCGCTTTTCCTATGACAAGCTGATCTTCGCCACGGCGAACGTTTTTCCGAGTGGTTGGGATTTCAACCATGCTCAGAACACAACCAACGCGCGCAACGTTATCGTCGCTGACGACCTGACGCTCAATTCCAGCACCGTGCTGAATTTGCGCTATTCCTTTACGCGGCATCGTGAGAATCAGGGAAATCCCGCCTACAGCAACACCGATCTTACCAATCTCGGTACTGTCAACGGCACTACGGCTGGCTTTCCTGCATCACTGGCTGCGCAGGAGGTTTTCAAACAGCTCCCCTTCATGATCTTCAACGACCTACCCACACCGGGCAACGGAGTGGGCGGCACTGCTGACTACAACCTGTTTGTCTATGCCAGCGAGAACAGCGATGCTAATGCCGCTATCAATAAGGTTTGGGGTAAGCACGAGATATCGACTGGTTTCGAATGGATGAAGCGATATCTCAACGTCGGCCAGCCGCCAGCGCCAGCAGGTGCATACGGGTTCGACCTCAGCGCGACGGATCAACAAACCTCGCCGGCGTCGACCATTCCTGTGGGCGGCAGCGATTTTGCATCGATCCTCGTGGGCATGGGCATGTCGCCGGCGTCTGAAAGCAATATTGGCTACCCTAATTTCAGCAAAGACGTCTTCTTGGCCGAGTCCAGCCCGTACTACGGGGCCTTTGTCGAGGATACGTACCACGCCTCCAAGGCTCTGACGATCACCGCCGGTCTGCGTTGGGACATTTTCGGCGGGCGTAACGAGCGTTTCAACCGACAGGAATATTTCAACCCCAATGTCAGCAACACACTAAACGGTGTTGCTTACACGGGAGCGGAAGTCTACGTCAACAGCAGCAATCGGTCCCCGTTCACAACGAATCTGCACAATTTTGGGCCTCGGCTGGCTTTTGCGTGGCAGCCGATCTCCCATTTCGTCGTGCGGGGCGGCGCAGGCTTCTACTACGGGCCCAGCACTCACAACCCCTCCAATGCCATCAACACCGACGGCTTCTCGTCTGGGACGCCGTGGAACGGTACCTGTTTTAACGCAGATGGCAATTCGGTGTTCGGATTGAATTCGGGAACCTGCCCGACGCCCAGCCCCGGGGTCTACAATGGCGATTATTCTCTAAGTAACCCCTTCCCAGTCGCGCCTGGCACGCCAGGAGGAATCATTCCGGTTTTCACTACTGCGCCGCCGGGCTTAGCCAACAACCTTGGCCTTACCTTGAGCACCGTGCTCCGCTCCCAGCGCACCCCTACAGTCTATAACTACAATTTCGCCCTCGAGTATGAACTGCCGCATCAAGTCGTGGTGACCGCTGGCTATGTTGGCAGCCGGGGGCTCTTTCTGCCCTTCGGTGACGTCGATCTGAACCAGCTTGACCTAGCCACGATCGCGCAATACGGCAGTTCGCTGTGCGTTGTGACGAGCCCGAGCTGCATGGTGCCCAACACCGGGCCGGTGAGCCTTAACCCGAACTTCGGCGGGCAACCCACGGTTCCTCAATGGGCAACCCTTGTGCCATTTCCACAATTCGGGAGCGGCTACGGCTCCGGGAACGGCGTCGTCGTGCACGGCTACCCGGCTGGTGATTCGGAATACAATTCCTTGCAAGCCAAGATGCAGAAAAGGCTGACGAGTCACTTCACCACGCTAACCACTTTTACCTGGGGAAAAATTATGACCGACGACGGATATCCGCCTCTCGGTTTCGTGGGTTCTCACAACCCAGGTGGACCTCAGGACTGGAGAGATCTACAGTACGAGCATTCCATTAGCCCGCAGGACGTCAAGTATCAGTTTACCGGGCAGGTTTCCTATGACTTGCCGGTCGGCAAGGGGCAAGCAGTGAACCTGACTGGCGTGTCGAATGCAATTCTGGGTGGCTGGACTACCAATGCCATCGTCTATCTCAGTACCGGTGTTCCGATCTCGTCGCCGTCGTCGGGGACGAGTCCTGGGTACTTCAATCAGCGAGCCGATCTCACCTGCAATCCTGCGAGTGGCATTCAGCGTACACCGGCGAACTGGGTGAACAACAACTGCTTTGCAATACCGGGCACGGAGAACGGAGGTGCGGGGAATCCATTGATTCCGGGTAACGCCCCGGACTATCTCGCGAACGTTCGTACCAGAGGCGCGCGGGAGCTGGATCTCTCCGTTTACAAGACGTTCGCGATAGGGGAACACAAAGATCTTCGCCTCGATGTTTCCTCGTACAACGTGGCGAACTGGGCGCAATATGGACAGCCGCAGGTGGAGACCCTTGCGGCGAGCGCGAACCAGCCGTTCAGCTCCATCATCACGAACGTCAATACTCCGCGCCAATTCCAGTTCGGCGCGAGATTTACATTCTGATTCAGGCCGCAAGAAAAATCCCGGCCACAACGGCCGGGATTTTCTTGTTTTGAAGACGAGCCTCGACCCCTTACCCCACTTGCACACTCTGCGACGCTGCCACGGCTTCCAGCGCGTGCTCCAGGTCGGCGATCAGGTCGTCGGCGTTCTCGATGCCAACCGAGAGCCGGATCATCTGTTCGGTGACGCCCATCTTGGCGCGAGCTTCGGCTGGAATCATGGCGTGCGAGGTTAATACTGGAATCGACACCAGGGATTCGACTCCGCCCAGGCTCGTTGCCAGCGTGAACAGCCGCATGGCTTCGCTCGCGCGGCGCGCGTCTTCGCCCGTACCCTCGACCTCAAACGTGACCATGCCGCCACCGCCGCTCATCTGCTGGCGCGCTACGGTGTACTGCGGATGGCTCTCCAGAAACGGATAATGCACGCTTCGCACCTTGGTGTGCTCCGCCAGGAATTCAGCCACGCGCAGGGCATTCTCGTTCTGTCGCGCAACGCGCACTGCCAGTGTCTTCAATCCCCGCAACAGCACCCACGACGCATGGGGATCCATGCAGTTGCCCAGCGTCGTCCGCGTCTCCCAGATTCTTTCGATCAGCTCGTTCCGCCCGGCCACCGCGCCACAGAGCAGATCGGAATGCCCGGCCAGATACTTTGTCCCAGAGTGCATGATCAAATCGATACCGAATTCCGCGGGATGCTGATTGATGGGCGTGCCGAAGGTGGCGTCGATCATGCTCAGCAGCTTGTGTTGCCGGGCCACGGCAGCGACTTTCTTGAAATCGACTACGCGCAAGGTGGGGTTGGTCGGCGACTCCAGGTAGACCAGCTTCGTGTTCGGACGGATCGCCCGCGCGTGCTGGTCATAATCCGTTGTGTCGACGAATGTGGTCTCAATCCCCATCTTCGGCAGCCACTGCGACAGGAATTTGTTCACGCCGCCGTAGATATCGCGCTGCGCCACCACATGGTCGCCGCTTTTGAGCAAGGCCATGATGGTGGTTGTGACTGCGCCCATGCCCGAGGCGAAGGTCAGCGCGGCGTCCACACCCTCCAACTCCGCGATCGTTGTTTCAGCAACCGTATTCGTTGGATTGCCATAGCGAGTGTAGTAATGGTCGCTACCCGTGAGTCGAACCTGCTCTTCGTTGTCGGTGACCTGGAACGTGGAAGTCTGATAGATAGGCGTTCCCAGTGGACCGTTTTTCTTCTCCAGGTCCGCCGCGCCGCGCACCGCCTTGGTTTCTGGGTGTTGCGAGTGCCGTTTCATGGATACCTCGTTCCCTCCAAGACTAATTGTCCGCGAGCGCTCTCGCAAGCCGCGTCGACCCCGGCGCAGCATTTATAATTCGACCTTCATGGATCTCGGGCTGAAAAATCGAGTCGCTCTGGTTGCCGCCTCCAGTCAAGGGATCGGCCGCGCTACAGCTGAAGCCTTCGCCGCCGAGGGCTGCCGCGTCGCCATGTGCGCCCGCAACCCGCAGACTTTGCAGGCCGCCGCGGAGAAGATCAGAAAGCAGTACGGAGTTGACGTTCTTGCGGAGGCATTCGATGTTGGCGACGCTGCGGCCGTCAGCGGATTCGTCGCCGCCCTGGTTGCGAAATTTGGCAGCGTCGACATTTGCGTGACCAATGCCGGAGGGCCGCCGGCCAAAGGTTTTCTCGCTGCAACGCTTGAAGAATGGCAAAGGGCCCTCGAATTGAACTTCCTCAGCACGGTTTATTTCGCGCGCGAGGTCATTCCCCACATGCAGAGGAAACGCTGGGGCCGCATCGTCACCATTACGTCGATCACCACGAAACAGCCGGTCACTGATCTTGTGCTCTCGAATGCGGTACGGGCGGCTGTGGTTGGTTTGGTCAAGAGCCTAGCCAACGAATTCGGCAAAGATGGAATCCTCGTCAATAACGTTGCTCCCGGTTTCACAGCGACCGACCGACTGAAGGATCTCGCCAGAGCCCGCGCTTCGGCCACAGGCAAGAGCGAGCAGCAGATTGTCGAAGGCTGGGCCGCCGACGCTCCACTGCAGCGCCTGGGCGAGCCCCGCGAAGTCGCTGAGACCATCGTGTGGCTGGCATCGGAGCGGGCGTCATACATCACCGGCCAGACCGTGCTGGTCGACGGTGGCGTGTACAAAGGCTTATAAATTCTGGGAGGCTGCTTGCCACGGATGGTTTCCCGTACAATCAAGGAAACAGGCATCACGCTATGGCAAAAAAACTAAAGAACCGGACGACTACCGCCGCCGGGAAGGCAAGAAACGCGCGCGCTCACTCCCGTGCTCAGCGGGCCGTCACCAAACACGCCGCCAGCAAAATCGAACTGCAACACATTCCCTGGCACACGATTCCGCTTGAAGACCTGAAGCCACTTCTGCAGCGGCAGTTCGTGGTCGGTCAGGAAATAATGCTGGCGCGGGTGCTGCTGAAAAAGGGCTGCCTTGTCCCCGAGCACAGCCATCACAACGAACAACTCACCTACATCATCGAGGGCGCATTAAAGTTCTCGATCGATGGACGGGAAATTGTCGTTCGCGCCGGGGAAGTACTCTGCATTCCCGCGAACATGCCGCACAAAGCCGAGGCGCTCGAAGACACGGTCGACCTTGACGTATTCAATCCTCCTCGCGCCGATTGGATCAACAAGACCGACCAATATCTCCGAGGGCAGCGATAATTTTCCATTCCATGCCTCCCTCCGTCACTTCTGCAAAAGACTCTGCCCCAGGCCAGGCCACGTTTCGTTTCCGGTGCATCGGGTGCGGTTCGGTCAACGCCACAGCCGCGCAGGATTTTCGCTGCTCGGATTGCGGCAACCTGCTTGAGATCACCGATTCGTCCTGGAATTCGCGCAACCCCACTGCCCTGAAGACACTGTGGCGGGAACGCCGTATATTAAACGAAGCCATCGACCTCAGCGGCGTGTGGCGATTCCGCGAATTTCTTCCCGCGCCACAATCCGAGCAGGAAATCGTCACTTTGCGCGAGGGTAACACTCCTCTCTACGACCTTCCGCAATCGTCTCGTGTCACTGGGGTGCCGCGCCTTTACGCCAAACATCAGGGCCTGAACCCCACCGGCTCGTTCAAAGATGCGGGCATGACGGTCGCTGCCACCTTCGCCCGCCAAGCAGGGTACCGCTGGGTAGCTTGCGCCTCCACCGGCAACACTTCGGCATCCATGGCGGCATACGCCGCGCGGGGCGGCATGCGCAGCCTGGTTCTCGTGCCCGAAGGCAAAATCTCGTGGAGCAAACTTTCCCAGGCCCTCGATTACGGAGCGCTCACCTGCCAACTTCGCACCGACTTCGACGGCTGTCTCCGCCTGCTTCAGGAACTCGTCCGGCAAGCTCCCGTCTACCAGTTAAATTCGATCAACCCGTTTCGCCTCGAAGGGCAGAAGACTCTCGCTTTTGAGTTGCTTGAGCAACTCGATTGGGAGCCGCCCGATCACATCATTGTGCCCGGAGGCAATCTCGGAAACAGTTCCGCGATTGGCAAAGCTTTGCTGGAAATGCGCGACGTTGGCCTGATCCCCCGCTTGCCGAAGTTATCCGTGATTCAAGCAGAAGGCGCGAATGCTCTAGTTCGCACTGTGCGCGAGACACAGGGCAAGCGTCTGGTCAGCATGCAGCCGGAAACTCGGGCGACAGCGATCCGCATCGGCAACCCCGCTTCGTGGGAAAAGGCGGTAAAGGTTCTTCAGGCCACGGGTGGCGCTTGTGAACAGGTCAGCGAACTCGAGATCGCGCAGGCTAAAGCCGAAATCGGCGCGGAAGGCATTGGCTGCGAGCCCGCCTCAGCCGTCACTCTGGCAGGCTTGAAGAAATTGCTGCAGCAGGGTTTCGTGAAGCCACAGGAAACCGTGGTGCTGGTTCTCACCGGAAGCCTGCTCAAGGATCCCGACTACACCATGGAGTTCCACCGCGGCGATTTGTTTAAGGGCACGCCGCTCGAGCAGGAGAGCGCGAAGCTGAATTCCTTCCGCCACCCTCCCGTCGTTCTTGATGCTACGCTGGACGCCGTGATCAAAACGCTGGAGCTAGCAGAAAAATCCGATCCCGCGCGCTCGAATGAATAAGAACTAGAAACGAATGTCCAAGAAGAAGAGCAAGAAAAATACGCGCCGCGCGACTGCGCTGCATCTGGCCCTTCCAGCCACGTCCGCCAATCTGGGCCCGGCTTTCGATGCCGCAGCCCTGGCGATGGATCTTTACATTTCCATCCATGCTCGTCCGGCGTCGGCCTTCTCCATCACGGTCACGGGGCGCGACCAGGAAATCTGCCGCAACCTCGAGGATCACCTTATCCTCAATACCTACAGAGAGATTCTCCAGGCTCACGGCCAGAAAATCGTTCCTCTTTCACTTCGTATTAACAACGACATCCCGATCGGCAAAGGCTGCGGATCGTCCGCCGCCGCCCGCCTCGCCGGCATCGCCCTGGCCAATCACTTCGGTCGTTTGCAGTGGAAGAATTCCCAGATTATCGGCGAAGCCTCGCGCCGCGAGCACCACGCGGATAACGCCTCCGCCTGCTGGATGGGAGGTCTCACCGTCGCCCGAATGTATGGCAAGGCCGAAACACAAGTGGTGTGCATCCGTCCGAAAGGGAAGTGGCCGCTTCTTCTCGCTATCCCCGATCAAGTCTTGTCCACAGTAGAAGCGCGCCGCGTGCTCCCGACGCAGTACTCCCGTGCCGACGCGGTCGCGAACATTCAGAATTCCATGTTCCTGCTCGCGGCCTTCACGCAAGGCAATCACAAACTGCTATCTGTCGCGCTCGACGACCGAATCCACCAGCCTTACCGCGCTTCATTGTGCCCCTTGCTGCCATGCCTGCAGGAGTTGACCGGCCGGCCGGGCGTTTTGGGCGCAGCGCTGAGCGGCGCGGGGCCGTCGGTCATTGTTTTCCTTGATCCCGGTTTCCCTGCTAAGAGAACGCGAACCGTAGTCGCCGCGCACCTCGCGGGCAGAGGACTCCACGCCGAACTGCTCCTCACTTCCATCACGCGGCGCGGTGGGCGCCGCTGATCTCTCATTGATCGGTGATCGATTAAGCGCTGATCCAGTATGCTGATCCATGATTTTTCCCACATACCACTAAAGTGCCATTTACACGGAAGAGTCAGGCCGGATAATTTCAGTTTCCCCCTAAAAAGGCAAAGCTAAACGCGCGCGGCGCACGTGTTTTCAGCGCAGCGCACGGCGAGATTTTGTTGGAAGCTACGCTCCTAGGGGTGAGTAGGAAGTCCAAAATGCACGGTCAAATCCAGCCAAGTCAAATCAAGCCAACGATTGCGCCGTCGCGCAATGTACAGGTTCAACGGGAGATACAGAATTTTCTTCGGGCTCTAGATTCCTACCCTGCCCGCGTTGCCCGGGAGCCCCGCCTCAGCTTTCACCAGCATTTGTGCAGCGTATTCGCCGCGGCTCGCGACCATCGACGAGACCCCCGCGGTCATCGCCCGTAATCTGGGCCACATCCAATCTAGCGGCTGGCCGGCGGCACGATGCTGTTCATGCGCAGGTATTCCACCATCTGCCCGTAATGGTTGGAAGCATGCGCTGAGACGCTCGTGGCCAGGCTCAGGCGCGTCACTGTTCCTTCTCCAAACGGGCTCTTCAACGGTTCCACCAGATTCTTGTCGTTGATGGTCAGGATCGCCTTGTGTACGTAGGCAAACGAATCTTTCAGGTAGGTCATGATCTCGGCCTTGGTCTTGAGCGATGCCGGCCCGGATTCATCGCCGACATCGACTGGAACTTTTTCGTCGAGGATCGCCGCCCCGAACATGTAATTGACCGCCGCCACGTGCTTTATCTGTTCGCCGTAGGTTCGCACTCCTTTGAACTCGCCGTTAGTGGGAGCGAATCCGAATTTGTCGTCCGGCATCGCGTCCGCAGTGGAAACAAACTCGCTCTCAACACTCGAAACCGAATGATCGAGCACCTGTGTGACTGTGCGATGTTCATCTTTGCTCTTGTTGGCCTGGGCCGCACCTACCGGTGCTAGCGCCAGCAAGCAAATCAAAAGACAGCCAGATCCCTTCGCCATGATGATTTCTCCCCCTAATCCCTGACCACCGCCGGAGCCATCTTCAACTCACGCCCGGTCAAGCGATGCCGCAAGATGCTGGTCAACCCTACCACCATTGCCAAAGCGGACCAAGCCAGTGCCACGGGCACTCCCTTGCGCGCAGCCAACTCTCCCCAGACTGCGCTGCCGATCGCCATTCCTCCCTGCAGCACCAGCAGGTACATCGACAGAGCTCGCGCCCGCATCCATGACGGGCACATGGTCTGCGCTACAACATTGAAGCATGCCAGAATTCCGATCCATGCTGCGCCCGCGGTGAATAATACTCCACAAAGCCACTCAAAGGCATGCACCTGCCCCGCCGCGAAGGTCATTGCCGCGAACACCACGGTCGCCACTGCAACCAGACCATCCACCGAATACCGCAAGCGCAGGCGCGGCAGCAGAGCAGCGCCAGCCAGTGCTCCCACGCCAAACGAGGTCAGCAGAAATCCATACCCTTGCGCTCCATGCGGCTGGCAAATCAGCGGGAGCAGAGCCAGCAGGGAAGTTGCGCCCACGCTGAACGCCCCTGTGCGAATCAGCACTGATCGCACCTGCGGGGCTCGGCGAACGTACCGGAAACCTTCCATAATCGCATCACGCACGCGCTGGGTCGGCAGCGCTTCGTGGGGAGCGCAACGCCAGCGGCACAAAAATAAGATCACGCCGAAGAACGACACCGCATTCAGCAGAAACGACCACCCCGACCCAGCCGTCGCGACCACGATGCCGCCAAGAGCGGGCCCCACCGCGCGCGCCACGTTGAATCCCGCCGAATTCAGCGCCACCGCCGAGGCGTGTCGCCCTGGCGAGACGATTTCCGGCGTAATCGCCTGCCACGCTGGATCATTTAAAACCGCGCCCACTCCCAGGATCAGAGTAAAGAGCAACAGGCTCCACGGAGTCACCGCATGCAGCAAAGTCAGTACACCCAGCCCAGCCGCCGCTGCCACCATCCAAGTCTGAGTGAACAACAACAAGCGCCGGCGGTCGACCATGTCGGCCAGCGCACCCGCCGGAAGCACCACGAAGAACACTGGAACCGCAGCCGCTGCCTGCACCAGGCCTACCATCAAGGGCGAGGTGGAGAGCTGCGTCATCAGCCAGCCTGCGCCTACATTCTGCATCCATGTGCCGGTGTAGGAGATTACCGCAGCGATCCACAACGACCGAAACAGAGGCTCGCGCAGCGGCGCCCATGCCGCATCGGCATGCTGAACTGCGATGTTCTCCACTGCCGGAACTGAAATATGATCAGCCACGCTAATGCTTTACCCTGTGTACCCCTGCGGTAGAGGTTTTGATCTCGACCTAACGATCAGCCAGAAGAGTTCACCACGCCAAAAGGCCACTCCCGGCTTCTCCAGGCACGAATCATGTAAATCGCCAGCCCGGCCAGCAAAATTACCACCGCGTATCGCATCTCCTTCTGCCAGTTCTCGCGACCGAACAGAACAAAAAGAAATCCCGCAATCGCCACCAACGCGGGCAGCGGATAGAGCCACATCCGAAATGGGCGCACCACCTCCGGATGCGTTATCCGAAACACAATCAATCCCACCGCCTGTACCAGAAACTGCAAAATCAGACGAATCACCACCAGAGCCGCAATCGCGTCCCGGAGCCGCAAGAAGCAGAACATCGCTGCGATTACCCCCAGCGCCACCAGCGACACATACGGGAAGCGGTACACGGGATGTACCCTGGCAAATACCCGGAAGTAGTTCCCGTCGAGCGCTGCCGCATAAGGAACCCGCGAATACCCCAGCGTCAGCGAAAAGACCGAGGCGAACGCGGTCACGATTACCAGCCCTGTGACGAGCCGCGCCGCCCACGGCCCATAAATCCTCTGCATAAACAGAGACACAACGTACAGTCCGCTGTTGTTATGCCCCGCCTGCAGCATCTCGCGCCACGGGACCACAGCCAGGATGCACACGTTCATCATTAGATATAGACAGGCGACCAGCAGAATAGAAAGCAGAAGAGCCCGCGGAATATTTCGCGTAGGATCTTTTATTTCATCGCCAAGGTAGCAAACGTTGTAGTAGCCCCAATAATCGTAGGTGGCCACCAGGAGTGCTCCGCCCAAGCCGGTGAAGAACGCGGGTGATAGGCTGAACGAGCCGGGAGGAAAATCGAAGGCGCGGGCCGCGTTGAAGTGCGTGAGCCCGGCGAAGATGATCCAACCGATCGTCCCCATCACGCCCAGCCACAATGCTTTCGAAAGGCGCCCAATCACGGTGATGCGCCGGTAGAGCAGAAAAACCGTGAAAAGGCAGATGAATATCGCGAGCGCCGTTCCGGGCGTCACAATCCAGCTGACCTGAAGCGACCCTGCTCCAGGGATCGGCAAAGCCGCTGTGTGTGCGGCGTAAACTGTCTCCAAGCTCGGCCAGTAATAAGCAGCGTAGCCGGCCAGCCCGATGCACCCACTGGCAATCGACAGCGGAGCACTGAAGGAAAGTTGCCAGATGAAGAGAAACGAAATCAGCCGGCCCCATTTTTGCGGCCCATAAATCTCGCTCAAGTAGCGGTACGATCCACCCGATCCTGGAAACATCGAGCCCAGTTCCGCCGACCCCAGCCCATCGCATACCGCGAGCAGCGCACCCGCGATCCATCCCAGCATGGCCTGCGGCCCGCCCATCGCGCCCAAGACCAGCGGCATGGTGATGAACGGTCCCACGCCAATCATGTCAATCATGTTGAGCGCAGTTGCGCTCCCCAGACCCATGCCGCGAATCAGGCCGGGCGAACTCGAATCGTCTTGAGATGGGGCGTGCATTTCTGGCTGCGCCGGATGTCTCCACCACAGCTATGGAAGCAGCAGGATCCTCCCGCTCACCTGTCGCCCTTCAAACACGGCATGCGCCTTGGCGGTATAAGCCATCGGATACGTCTGGTCGATGCTGATGGAAAGTTTGTCCCGCTTGATCCAGTCCCCGGGCCGGGAACAGGCGTGGGAAGTTCTTCCCAGTGCATCGCCTCTGGAACGCCGTAATGAATACGAGTAGCTTGCATTGCGTTTATTTTGTCTTTTCTCTCAGAAGTCGCTGACAGCTGGCGGATCGCAACCGGCTAATTCTTCTTCTCATGCCCCGCGCTCAACAAATTCACATAAAGCCGCACCGCTCCCGGCACTCCCGCCGGCAACTGGCGGAAGAACGCGTATCCCGTATAGATATAAGTTCCCTTGCCATACTGTGCCTGCAGCAGTCCCCCCTTCTGCGCGTCCTCGCCGGGATCATGGCAGCTCAGCAGCGCCTTGAAATGGTCATCCCATTTATCCATGAAGTAGAGCCCGCGCTCCTGGATCCAGCCGTCGAAATCGCGAGCCGCAATTAGGTTCGGATAATGAAACACTCCATCTTCGGGCGCCAGAATCTCCACCGGAGCTTCTTCTACGGAAACCCGCGCCCGGCTCAGTTCCGCGGGATACGGGGTGAAATGGCCATTGTTGAAATCTCCCACCCCAGTGTTGTACTGCACGATCAGGGTTCCGCCGGCGGCGACATAATCGAGCAGCTTTTTGTTGTTCGCAACTACATCTGGTTGCGTGTCGTAAGCGCGAATCCCCAGCACAATCGCTCCGTACACGCTCAAGTCTTCGCTCGCGAGCTTCTCGGCCGGAATCAAGGTCACATCCATCCCCACTTGTTTCAGCACGGTGGGGATATCATCGCCGGCGCCCATGATGTAGCCAATCTTCAAATCATGTGGCACCTGGACATCTACCATGCTCACCCGCTGCACTGCGGGCTGGTAGTAATAGAAGGAGCCAAGGTCCTCGCGCGTCACCAGCGTATAGCCCTCGCTGAACTTGTCGCCGCCAGCCTCGAGCACAGCCCGAATCTTGGCGCGACCTTCCTGCAAGCCGGCAGGGAAGACCTTGAACCGGAAATCCTGTTTGTCTCCGCGTCGCGCGAAGTGCACCGCAAGCTGGCCCGGCTCCGAACGCCATCCCACGGGCAATTCCAGTTGCAGCATGCCTGGCGCCTCATGTGTAAGATTGCTGGTCACACCTACCGTCACCGTCGTGCTCGTGCCGTTGTGGGTGGAGATCACCTGCGTCCCCGGCTCCAGCGCAACTGAAAACGCCGGCACCACGGCCAACGGGCGCGCGCTTGGCTTGCCAGCATCGTCCGCGAACTCTGTGACCACGGTTGTCGCGATGCTGCTCTTCGCAGCCGCACCGCTTGCGTTGGTAACCGAATAATTCGCTCGTGCCCGCAGCACCGGAGGCGGGAACGGCAGAGTCGCATATTTCTCGTCGTCAACGTGATTCAGACTCTCGGTATCGGGATCATCGCGGTGCCAGTATGGGCGCGTGTACCCAGCGTTCTTCGGCACCCGCAAGCGAAAAACCACGCGCTCGTCGCCTCCCGGCTTAATCGCCTGCTGCTTCGTTTTGTCCGAAATTGTTGCCCAACCTTCCGGCACTTCCAGCTTCATGCCGTCAATGAAAATCCGGTCTTTCGATCCATTATGAAAGTCGACGGCAACTAGAAATTCCTGTCCCGGAGAAACCGTGGTCGTCGCGTCCTCGTCTTTTTTCAGAGCCTCCTCTACCGGTTCACCATTCGGCCCCACTCGAGAAACCACAGTCGCTTGCAGCGTTACATTCAGGGCCAGATCCAGAGCCATCTCTGCCTGCTCGCTCTTCTGCTCCAGCCGGGCGATTAAGTCGGACTCCGCGCTGGCCCCCAATCCGGCCGTCCTCACATCGACGCTAAGCTGCTTGAATGTTGCGGCCAGTCCCATAAGTGGGATGACCGCGGCCGGCGCGTCGTTTCGATTCGCGCTTTCTGTGGCTTTGGCGATCCTGACTGCGATCTGTTGGAGTTCATACCTCAATTTTGGGAGTTTGGATTCTTCTACCCCATTGGCCAAGGCCGGCAGCGAGGTATCGATCCCGTCAAAGAAGTCCTTCTCGTGCCCATCTTTATCCAGCTTCGCTGGCTCTACCGAATCCACCAGCTTGTAGAACGTAAACCGGTCTCCCGGCTCCACAGTCCAGTTCGCCGATCCCTGCGAGAGCTGATGCCGCAATCCCTGCATCGCGAACTGCACGTACGATCCTCCCAGGTCCGCGTTCGTCTGCCCGGTATTCAGCTTCACAGTCCAATTCGCATCCGGACAGGTCGCGGCCCCAAACCCGCAAACATTCCCGATATAGAGTTTCTTTGCTTGCCAAGGTAGGAGTCCTTGCGCGATTTGTTCAGGGAACCGTTTCGGATCGGCCGCCGCCCGAAATGCCTCCTGCGTCAGGATACTCGAAGCCTGATGATGCCCGTGTCCATCCCGCGATGTTCCGGAGAACCTTGCCACCAGCACATCCGGGCGAAATGTTCGAATTACCCGCACCATATCGGCGAGTGCTACGTCGTGTCCGCCCCACTTTGCGAACGTCTCCTCCGCGCTTTTCGAGAAGCCAAAGTCCGCCACGCGCGAGAACCGCTCCTGCACTCCGTAATATTCGTCCGCAGCCAGCAGTTCCAGCGTTCGCAGAACACCCAGCACATCCGACAAATTGCTGCCCACCTTGTTCTGACCGCCCTCGCCGCGATTCAGCGTCATCAGCAGCACGCTCGCTCCGCGCCCGCGCGACTGGAGCGTGAGCATTCCGCCGTCTTCATCATCGGGATGCGCCACCGTCTGCATCAGCCGGGCGGTCGTCGCCAGCCGCCGCAGCATTAGCCGCAGGCCGGGGATTCCTCGATCTTGAGGGAGTTCAGGCGGAGTACCCTGGTAGGGCAGTTGCGGAAAATCCGTGGTCAAAGCCTGCTGATCCGCATGCGAAGTTGCGGCTGCCGGCCGGGTCGAGCTTTCCGCAGTCTGCTGTGGCGAAGCCACCACCAGAACCGGCAGCACGGCGAAAGCAAATACGAATAATGATCGAGCGCTCAAATTGTGGACGAAAAGTTGAACGAACCGTCCCAGACGCCCGGCAAGGTAGTGAGTTCTCGCAGATTTCACCCTAACAGGATGGGGCCTACCCCCGCTCCGACGCAAATTCTTTCCCCTCGATCAAATTAGACGCCGGCACGAATAAAGAGTAATCCCCTCGGCCGGGAACAATGTCGAATAACTGGCAACTCAAGCTGAGGACTACTGCCGCCCCTCCTTCAGTGCCTCCTGGCAGGTGCTCGCCGCGGTCAGTACCTGATTAAAGGCCGTGTCCTTGCGCAAGTCCTTAAGCAGGGGATCCCCCAACAGCGCCGAATATGCGCAATAATTCTGTTGCACCGCAGCCTTCAGCAAACGCAAAGACGCGTCCTTCTGTCCACAATACGCGAGGAGCGCGCCTACGTGATACCACGCCTCGGGGTCTGGTTCCATCATGGCCGATGATTCCGCCTCCCGCACAGTCCGGTCCATGTCAGCCGGCCGCTGCGGTTGCGTGCACGCTGCCAACAACTCCCGGTGGTAGATTGGAGCCTTCGACATGTTCTTCACGCTCTCTCGCGCCAGCAACACGTTCCCCGCAGCCAGATGAACGTACGTCGAAACCCACGCCGCCCACTCCGTGCCCGCGTCCAGATGCACGAAATCCATCGCCTGGTCTGTCTTTCCCAGTTCCAAAAAAGCCCACGCACATGACCGGAAGTTCGAGTTCCCTGGATCGAGCGATCGCGCGGTGTTGCACTCCTGTGTGGACTTCTCCTGCATGCCCGCATAACGCAACACGTAGCTGAGCGCGAAATGCGCATCGGCACTCTGGGGTCGACGTCGTACTAAGTCTGTGGCGGCGTCAAAGGCCCGACCCAGTTCGCCACGTTCCACACGGTGGGCGATCAAACTGCTCGCCGCATCGACCCGGTTCGGATCCAGGGCCAGAGCCTTCTCATAGGCCCGATTCGAGCGCTGGAATATCTCCTCGCCGCCCCCGCCATAATAAGAATCGTAATAGTACCTGTATCCCAGCGCATCCCACGCCGGCGCGTAGCCAGGATCCTCTCCCACTACATGTTCCAGCACTACGATTGCGTCCTTGTTCTGGACGACATCGTGGGATAATGCGAGGCTATGCAGGTAGAGGTCATACGCCTCCGGATTCTTGGGGCGCGACGCCGTATCCAACTCTCCTCCCCCGCCGCCGAGCACGGGCAACAGCCCTTGCTGCACCTGCGTGGTCAATTTATTCTGCAGGGAAATCAGGTCATTCACTCCTGACGTCACGTTCGCTTGCCACAGCAACCGGTCGTTGGTAACGTCAATGGCTTCCAGCGTCACGGTTAACTGCTCACCCTGGCGCATGAAGTGACCCGTCAGCAGCTTGCCCACATGCAATTCCTGCCCAACCTTGCGCGGATCAAGGTCCACTTCCACGTACTTTCGTGTGACGGACGAAGGCCGTACTTCGAGCGATCGCGAATAGGTCAGCACGCTGGTGAGTTCGTCCGCGAGCGCGAAGCGGAGGTAATCCACAGCAAAATCGCCGTTCATATTCTGCAACGGCAATACGGCGATCGCATTCGCCTCCTGCAGGGTTACCACTGATCGATGCTTAAACCAGTATGCTCCGACCGCTGACAACACCGTCACCAGCACCGCCGCTGTTCCCAGCAGCACCCACAACTGCCACCGGCTGGCACCGGCACGGCCAAAGGTATTGCTGGCAACCCGCAGCTTGGGCGGATGCAGCCCGCTCTTTACCTGTCCAGACTCCTGCTCCCGCTTCAACTGCTGCAGGTCCGCCTTCATCTGGGTTGCGCTCTGATAGCGCTCCTTGCGGTCCTTCTCCATCGCCTTGCCGATGATGCCTTCCAGTTCCACAGGCAGTTTTGGATTCAATTCTCCTGGTGGAACGGGCTTCTCATGCAGCACCGCATCCAACGTCATCAGCGAGTTTCTACCGGTAAACGGTTTCTTCCCGGTCGACATTTCGTACATCACCACGCCGAAGGAAAACAGGTCGCTGCGGAAGTCGATTTCATCGCTGCGCGCCTGCTCCGGCGACATGTAAACCGCCGTCCCGGGAATCACCCCCACGGCGGTCAGCGAATTGTCCGCTGCCGCCCCTCCATCGCTGTCGGTACCAACGTTGTGGACCAGCTTGGCGAGTCCGAAATCGAGCACCTTCACCTGACCACTCGGAGTCAGGAAAATGTTTGCCGGCTTGATATCCCGGTGCACAATCCCCTTGGCATGCGAAGCCGCCAGCGCGTCCGCCACCTGGATGCTGATGTCGAGCACCCGCTCGGTCTGCATCGGCTGCCCGGAGATGGCCTGTTTGAGGCTTTCGCCCTCCAGCTTCTCCATCACAATGAAAGGATGGCCGGCGTTATCTTCAATGCCATGAATAGTGCAGATGTTCTGATGATTGAGCAGTGACGCCGCCCTCGCCTCCCGCGTGAAGCGTTCCAGCGATTTGGGGTCGCCCACAAGGTTTTCGGGGATGAACTTCAGGGCCACATGCCGCCCCAACTTCAGGTCCTCAGCCTCATAAACCACGCCCATACCACCACCCCCGAGCTTGCCCAGGATGCGATAGTGGGATACGGTCTGGCCGATCATGAGTAGACCCAACTCCCGAACGCGGTAATGGTAGGCTCGCCAACGGCTCGGGTCAACTGGCCCGTTTTGATCGCAATCGTTCCCAAACTGAAAACCACATTGTCCTTTTGTGTCGCTAAGGGGGCTCGAGGTTGCCCTGCGACGACTACTATGAAGCTATCAACTCTGAATGAGTGAGGCGAGTCTGATATGGCGCGGGGCTCCGAGAATTACTCTCCTGAAATGCAAGAGGCCATTCGCCGCCGCGCCACCGAGCTTTACCATCGGAAGGGAGCCGTCGAAGGTCACGACTACGAAAACTGGTACCAGGCCGAAGCCGAGATCCTCCGCGAGTCGGCTCCTTACCTCGTTCGCCGCGCCGTCGTTGTCAATGTAGAAGGCGTCGTTTACACCGGTGAATACGATTCCACCGTAGCTGATGGCTACACTCCCGGCGAGTGGAAGCCAGGCGATCCCGTACCCGTTCGCCTCGCCGGCGACAAACTCTATCTTCGGCGCCCCAACGGACAGGAACTTCAAACCACTATCGTAAAGCGAATCGGCTGACGCACCTTACTTGCTCTGTCATCCTGAGCGGAACAAGATGCCCACGAAGTGGAGGTCTTGCCTAGTCGAAGTATCCCTCTCACTGCTGCGCTGCTCCTGGCTTCGCAGGGGATTTCTGCCCCGGGTTTCTGGCTCGGGCGCCGGCAGCTTTTACTCCTCCACCCACAACCCCGCCGAGGCTCCCACCCACTCCATATTCCGATTGTGATCGACGCCCATCATCAATCCCCGCCCCATGCGGATAATCGTCAGTACCGCCTGCAACTGATCGAGCCACACATACATCACGCGCACCTCCGCCTTAGTCCCGCCAAATGGAGTCTCAATGACCGGCTCAAAATGCAGCCGCTCCTGCAGAATGTATTCCCCCCGCTTCTCCGCCGGAATTGCGTCGATATCTTCCTTCGTAGGCGCAATCACCACCCCCAACCCGGCAAACGAATACAAGGGCTTCAACGCATAGTTCTGCAAGTCGTCAGGAACCCGCTCCAACTTGTCCAGAAACCAGGTCTTCGGCACCGACTCATGACGCAGATAGGGAATCGAGAACTTGCTGATCCGAAAATACCAGTTCGGATGCCCCGCCCATTCCACATCGAGATCATCGCGCCAATCGAAAGCCAGCTTCACCCGCTTGCGCTGCAGCTCGTCCACAATCGTCCGGTTATAGATCCGCCGGATCGGCACGCGTCTCCCGTTGCGCTCATAGTAAAGACGTGGCCCATCCTTTTTGATCGCCTCAATATCGACCGTTCTAATCCCCAGCATCTTCTCGGTCAGCAGAAAATCCGGTAGCGTTTTCTGCTCCTGAGGATGAATTTCCATCAGGATCACATTCTCCGGATCATGCCCGGCCACAATCGCGCTTCGCAAAAGCTCACGGTAAGATCTCTCCTCCAGCCCGTTCAAGAAAAATTGCAGTTTGTGTCCCCCTTCGAACCGGTTCAATCCGTATACGTCGATGTAACTCTGCGCCAACGTCACCTGATACGCATAGAGAGAAGGGAAGGCCTGCAATTCGACCAGCTTGGGCTGCAACGCGCCGCCAGCATCGCGCAGCAGGCCAAAATCCACCTGCACAAACATTGGGTGTGCGGGCTCGTTCGGCACCCGAAATTCTGCCGGGATCGAAGCCTCTGACCGCGCCCGATACTCGGGACTCTCCACCAGTTGGCGGATCAGCTCCTTGCCATCCTCGGCCATCCGGTCCAGCAATGCCTTAGGAAAGAAGCAAGGAGTCTCCGACAGCCGGAACGACACATGGGTCCCGCAAGTGTCATCAATCCGCCGCAAGAATGTCTGATATTTATCTGGATTAAAGCTGGCGTTGAACTGTTTTCGGAGAGAAGGAATCATGATCCCTGAAGTTTGTCATCCTGAGCGGAGCAAGACGCACACGAAGTGGGCGTCTTGCGGAGTCGAAGGACCCCTTGTACCTTTCGAGTTCCCGCGGCCAGGCAAGGAGTTCTCTGCACGAACCACGGCCGGCCCTAAGCCTCTACCAGAAACTTCCCATCCCGCATAATCTGCTCGTCGTCCACCCAGATGTTGAACTTGCGCCCCACCACATCAATATGAGTCGACGAATCCCACTCCGCGCCGGTGTGCGCGCCATAAGGATTCCCAAACGCAATGTGTACTCCGGGATACTTCTCATCCTGCAGAATCTGCCCAATCACTTCCTTCAAATCGATGTTGGTTCCAATGGCGAACTCGCCTACGCGATCGCTGTTCTCGTCCGTATGCGTGTACTTCCAGAAATCATCTTCCAGTTCACGGTTTTCGGAGTGCGCCTCCGTGAGTCGATTCTTCCTCATGTGCACGGTCAGCGGAGTCTCTCGCAAGTTGCCAAACTTCGCGCACAAATAGTCTCCTACCACCCCGTCAATGACAAACGTCCCATTCACTTCGCCAGGCGTAGTGAAAATTTCTCCACCGGGCAAGTTCCCCCACTTTTCCGAAGAGATAATCCCGCTGGTCTTCAGCCATTTATAATTCGGATTCAAATCTGCAGTCAGGTCCGTCCCCGCCTCAGTTTTAGCCCGCACCCTCTGCGCCTTGCGCACCATGGCAACAACCTTAGCGCTCAGTCGGTCGACTTTCTGAAAATCCGCCCGCATGCCTTGCAGCATGATCTGCGGATTGATGTTCACCATATGGGCGTGCCGTATTTTCCGCCGGTTCACCACCTCGGTCATCTGCATGCGCGAATGCAGTTCATCGCGCTGCGCCTGCACGGCAAAGAAAGAGACTTGGCTAGTCTCAAGATCCTCAATAATCTCCCGGGGCAAATCCTTCAGAGGACGCTCCGCCAAATCCTCGAGTACCCAGGCGTTATACTGTGCGCCCACCTTCTCCAGTTCGTGGGTGATAGCTGCCGCGATCCCCAGTGTAACTTTATCGGTGATCACGCAAACCTTTTCCTCAGGCCGCACCCGAATGCAAACCTGTACCGCATTCCGTGCCCCGGGAGAAAACTCAGGATCAAAAGAAATCTGCGAACGGGTGCCCCATCCTTCTCGCGTCTTTTGCGAGAGAGCTTGCCCTGAACTTGGCGAAGGGGCGGGAATTTTGACGTCGTTTACAGGAATGGTCATCCGACTTTTCTAACTGAAGCCGGCTCAACCTCCGCCAGCCCAGCTTCCGTCTCCTCAACAATGTAATCGACAACTTTCTTCAAATCCCCGGTTTCCTGAAACACGCGCAGCTGCCGGTCTGCCCCGCTGCCCGTTTCCAGCATTTTGTGGATGTAGTTCAGTTCCTCACGCGAATCCAGTTCATCCACTACGTCGTCCACAAATTCCAGGTACTCATGAATCAAATCCTTGGCCGGCACTTCAGTCTGTTTTCCAAAGTCGATCAGCTTTCCCTCCATGCCGTAGCGCGCGGCTCGCCACTTGTTCTCCATTAGCAGTGCCCGCCGATACAGCCGGAATCCCTGATTCGCGGTATGCAGCTTGTACAGCTTCGCCACCGTCGCCTGAATCAAAGCGGCCAGCGCGATCGTCTCGTCGGCACGCATAGGAATGTCGCATACCCGGAACTCAATCGTGTTAAAGAACGGATGCGGCCGGATGTCCCACCAGATCTTTTTCGCATTATCGATGCAGTTCGTCTTGATGAGCAGTTTGATGAAGTTCTCGTACTCGCCCCAGCTGGGAAAATAATCTGGAATGTTTGTCCGAGGAAACTTGTCGAACACTTTGCAGCGGTAAGACTTCAGCCCGGTATTCATCCCCAGCCAGAACGGGGAATTGGTCGATAGCGCCAGCAGGTGCGGTAGAAAATACCGCGCATGATTCATCATGTGGATCGCGGTCTCGCGATCCTCAATCCCAATGTGTACATGCAACCCAAAAATCAGATTCGCCCGTGCCACGAGCTGCATGTCCTCGACAATATTCTTGTAGCGCGGGTCGGGATGAATCTCCTGCACTTTCCAGTCCGCAAACGGATGCGTTGCTACCGACGCCAGCCGCAATCCATTCTCCGCGGCCAACTGGATAATATTGCGCCGCAGCAACTTTATTTCGGTTTTGGCTTCCTTGATGTTCGTGCAAACCGCAGTCCCCACCTCGAC
>DATHOK010000185.1:0-4687 GCA_035484995.1 Verrucomicrobiia bacterium
TGTGGCCGACAATCTGAAGAACATCGCGAAGAGAATGGAGCGCGATGTGGAAGACCTGGTGGTGATCGTGCTCGACCGTCCGCGTCACGAAAAGCTGATCGCCGATATTCGCGCTGCCGGCGCGCGTATCCGGCTGATCGGTGACGGCGACCTCTCGGCCGGCATCGCCGCCGCCGTCATTGGCACTGGCGTACATGCAGTTATGGGATCGGGCGGTGCGCCCGAAGGCGTGATCACCGCCGCGGCCATCCGCTGCCTTAACGGCTATATGCTCGGCCGGCTGGTGGTCAAGCCCGACCAGGAAGAGCGCCTCGCCCGCATGGGCATCAAGGACAAGACTCGTATCTATGAAGCTGAAGATCTTGCCCCGGGCAAGCAACTCATCTTCGCCGCCACGGGAGTGACTGACGGAGCGCTGCTGAAAGGCGTCCGCTTCTTCGGCGAAGGCACACGGACTTCGTCTGTGATTCTGACCCAGCTTACAGGCAAGGTGCGCTTCATAGAGAGCATTCACCTCGAGAAAGGTCCGGATGTGAAAGTGCGGTTCATGTAGGAGTTCCGTTTCTAATACTTCTAACCTTTCTTCTGATCCTCGGGAAGCTCGGGGACCGGGGGAAACTCCTGCGAGTAGCCTTTGAGCAAGCTCACGGCTACCTCGCTGCGGCGAGCGCCGTCGTGGATGGCGATCTTGTGGGGATGGCCCTTGGAGTATCCCTCCCACAGTGAAACGCCGGCGTAGGCGCCGTCTTTGCGCAAAATGTAATACGTCATGTCGAGGAAGCGCAGCTTGTTCATATCGCCGTTGTAGTTGCGGACGATGCGCTTGAGCGCGTCCATCCCAGCTTCTTGCGGAGACATGCCGTGGCGCATATTTTCAACGATCGTATGCGCGCCCGCGACCTTGATGTTCTCTTCGCCGCTTCCGGTTGCTCCAGCTGAACCCACGTCCTGATCGGTGTAGCAGCCTGCGCCGATGATGGGCGAATCACCGCAGCGTCCGGGAAGCTTGAAAGCTAATCCGCTGGTGGTGGTGCAGCCGGAGATTTCTCCTTTCTCGTTCAAGGCAGAACAGTGAATTGTGCCTGTCGGCGGAAACAGAACCTGGCGTACGGCCGTCATTTGCAATTCGGGCTCGATGCCGAGGTCAGCGGCGCGCGCTTGCAGGTTCTGGAGGCGCTCTTGCCACAGTTTCGATTGTGGTTTGTCGGGATTTGCACTTGAGTCGGGGATCTGCCAGTGCGGGTCGGCCGGTCCTGGTCCCCACCAATCTTCGTTCGAATGAAATTCCTTCCACAGTAACCAGACCTTGCGGGAGTGCTCGGTGAGCAGGTTCTCGCGGGGGAAGCCGACGGCTACGGCGAAGCGCTCGGCGCCCTCTCCCACCAGCATGACGTGGCCGGTGTGCTCGAACACGGCTTTTGAAACCAGCGAGACGTTCTTGATGTTGCGTACTCCGCCTACGGAGCCGGCGCGGTGCGTAGGGCCGTGCATGCAGCAGGCGTCAAGCTCGACGACGCCTTCTTCGTTGGGAAGTCCGCCGAGGCCGACGCTGGTGTCGTTGGGATCGTCTTCCGGTCCCTTGACCACTTTGAGTGCAGCGTCGAGTGTATCGCCGCCACCCTTCAGGAACGCGTAAGCGTCATCGAGATAATTGAACCCGTTATTGGCGCAGACGATGATGGGGCGCTTGAACGCGCCGGATTGCGCGCCGTGCTCTTGGGTCGCAGCACCTTGTTCGGATTCTTCTCCTTGGGCTCGAGTTCCTGCTCCTACTCCGGCGGCGACTGCTCCTAGAACGGATGTCTTTACGAAATCACGGCGCGAGAAAGTCATGGGTCTCTCCTGGCTGTAGGAAACCGGGAAGCATATCACGCCGCGGATGGACGTTTCGGTCTTTGTCGCTGCTCAGATCGGGTAGCGAAAAAAAATTCAGATCGAATCTGGTTAATTATCTGGAATCAATAATTTGCGAGGAATCGATCCGCCCTTAATCCGGCTAAAATATTGATTCTGGGGCGCTTGTCCGCAAAATATTGCGGACAAAGGAGTTAGGTGGATTCGCGTCGCGTAAGTTATTTGGAATCAGTGATGCGATTTCTGTCGAGACTGAAAACATCTGGACTCTGGCCGCAAAACCCTGTGGGGGAAGGACTTCGCCCACATTGTATTCAGTTTTCAATGAACTGTTTCTTGCTGCTTCTGCTGAGGCAATCATGAACGAGTTCGGAATGAGACGCAAGGTCAGACGTCACATGGGAGGGCTGTGGAAAGTGTCGAGTCAAAAGCGCGCCCTACCCAGATTCGTGATCCTATGCAGAAATCTGACGGATTGACGTTTGTGGAATCCCCAACCTATGTCGCAAAGAACGCGACTAGGATGGGGCACCCGTCTTGTAGTGTTTCACACGGACTCGCGATCAGCCGCTGGCTAATCCGCGGTAGCGGCCTACCAGACCGGCGCGGCGGCTTAGTGAGGGCTTGGGCGGGACGTCGGCGATGGAGCGGACGTTGTTGCTGTTTTGCTCGGAGCGGAAGCGCAGCAGGGCGGCAATGTTTCCTACCTTGTCGAATTCGGAATCGTCTTTGACGTAAAAAAGTTCAATGTTGTGGCGGATGACCCAGGGCAGGATGGCTTCGCTTACGTCGACTACCTCTCGCGTCTGCCGGCCACAGACAGGACAGAAGTTGACGAGGTGAGCGTCGAGATGGCCGCAGCCGGAACACTCGACCGCCTGGGACTGATAGTTTTGTCCGAGCAGCAGGGTTTGCACTTCGCCTAACTCGATAGAGCGCAGCACGCGGCGCAATCCGGTGACCCCGCGGGCGTTGTGGCGGGCCTGATTGAGGGTTTCGCGAACCATTTCCTCACAGTGGCGCTCTTGCGCATCGGCGAAAATGTTCTCTGCGTGCGAACGGATCTCTTCGCTGCTCGCGTGAGCAACCTCGGCGGTAAACCGGCCGAGCAACTTCTGCTTGACGTAGGGGTGCAGTTGCAATTCGAACTGCGACCAGTGAACGTCCTGGCAGCCGAGGATCCAGTTTTCGAACATGTTTTTCTTATCTTTATCTCCCTTTCCCAGTGCGTCTTTAAGGAACTCGGCAATGAACTTGAAATGATGACGAGCTTCATCAGCGACGCGGCGCTCGACGTGGCCTGCATCGTAGCCGCCGAAGCCGTCGCCGCGGCCGCGGCGGGTTAGAGCATGAAAGAAATCCATACGTTCGCTCAATTCACCCAGACGCAGTTCGAACAGGCGGGCGCGATGACGATCGATCAACACGATGCCGAGGCTGGAAAATGCTCCCAGCAACTGGGCGAGAGGCTTCAGGTGAAAATGGCGGTTGACTAGAAGTTGCGTAGTACTCAACTGCGCCGGCAGATCGTATTCGCGCCAGAAGCCCTGCGCGGAACAAGCGAACACCGCTTTGGCGCGAGGACGAGCGCCTCGCAAATCTTGCGAGAGACGTACGATGCGGTCGAGATCAGCGCGGGCTGACTCGAACTTGTCTTTACTATTACTTTTATTATTGTTGTTACCAGCGCTGCCGCTCTTGGTTCTGGACTCCAACTGGCGCATGGCTTCCCGCGCCAGATCTTTTGTAAGGATCGCTTCTTCTTTGTGTGCTTTGTTGCGAGGCGGAGTGGGCTGAAAGTAGAAGCTGAGAGCGCAGGCTGAGGGGTCTTCAAATTCTGCCAGTTCGTGGATTTCTTCTTGAGTGATCATTCCGTAATCTCCGTTCTTTTCAAATCAGTTCTTTCAGAGAAGTGGAAGGTGATTTATGCGGTGCCGGTGCTGGCGAACCTCCCTTTGAATTGGCGGACGAGGCGGGGCGATTTGCGCAGGTGCTCGCGGGCCGCGGCAATGGAGATGGAGACGCTGGCGGGCGAAGCGCCGGTAATTGCGGAGATTTCGTCCACGCCAAAGCCTTCGAGGGCGTGGAGGATGAAAGCCTCGCGATGGTCCGGGCTGACGTCGTGCAGAGCGGAGGCGATGAGGCGCATCATTTCATCGGAGCCGACGATTTGTTCGGGCGTGGCCACGCGGCCGTCGGCGATGATGGTTTCTTCGGTGATGGCTTCATCGGGCTGATGGAACTGGAGTTCGGCTTCGTCAGTGGCTTTTACGTTTTGTTTGCGAGCCGAATCTCTGAGGTGCACGGCACTGCCGTTGCTGCCCTCGGGGCGTGAGAGTTCGTCGAGAGCCTTCATGGCTAAACGGTAGAGCCAAGGCTCGAGGGCGAGCCGTTCTGGCTTGTCTTTGTGATTGCCATCGCCCTCGCCAAGAGCGGCGGCGATGGTTTCGTCGATGACTTCCTCTTTGCTGATGGAGTCTGGCGCTACCAGATCGGAGGCTTCGCGGAAATAAATTTCGCGCTCCACAAAGCGCTCGAGGCGGGACAGATTCACATTGACGTAGGAGCGTACGTCTTCGGCGGAAACCATCGCGGGAAACACCGCGGCCAGAGTCTGCTCGAAGGGTACAGAAATGTTGCGGCGGGCTGAGGTCTCATGCTGGCGGCGCGGCCATTTGTGGGAGGAGCGCAGCAGGTCTTTGTGCTTGTTGACCTGCTGCAGCAGATCTTCGAAAGCGCTTTTCACTGCGGCGGCGGCGGTTGAGGCTTTGGCCTGCACGGCCATTTGTCCCGAAGGCAGGCGCAGGTTGAGGGAAACGCTGGTGCCTTCGCG
>DATHOK010000186.1:0-22009 GCA_035484995.1 Verrucomicrobiia bacterium
GCGCGCGGCCGCCGCAGCCGTCCAGTCTCTTCGGCGCTCAAATTAAGTTTCACCCGATTCGTAATCTCCTCAGCTACGCGCGCCTGCAGCGAAAGGACGTCTTTCAGGTCGCCATCGTAGGCTGCAGCCCAGATATGGCGATCAGTCGCCGTCCGGATCAATTGCGCCGTGATTCTCACCCGATCCCCCGAATGCAGCACCGAGCCTTCCACCACAGCGTCCACTCCCAACTCACGCCCAATCTGTGGAAGCGGTTTACGCGTCCCTTTGTATTGCATGATCGAAGTCTTCGATACCACCTTAAGATCGTGAAGCTGTGCCAGATCCGTGATGAGTTCGTCAGTCATCCCATCGACAAAGTATTCCTGGTTAGGATCGTTCGAGAGATTCTGCATCGGCAGCACGGCCACCGACCGAATCGAAGTGAGGCCCGGCCTCTCGAACAGCCTCTGCTTCCAGCCCGCTCCTTCCACCAGGACTACCAAAGCCACAATCGCCAGCCCACCCAGGAGTCCCGTCATCCAGCCGCGCCGGACGGCCGAGTGTGGCGCCGGGGCTCCGACGCCATCTGAGCCAGCCACAGAAACCGGTTGGGAATCGACCTCAGACCCTAGACTCTCTGCTGGCGAATCCGCTAGACCGGAGTGATCGTCTGAGACTCGAGGGTGATTGACTAAAGAGTCGGAAGAAGAAGCTGTGGAGCGCGCCTTTAGGCCGTTGCCACCTTTATGGCCGTTGCCATTTCCCGGAGGATCGGCCTCGAATTCCCGAACTTCGCCGACGAACCGGTAGCCCCGCTTCGGCACTGTCTCTATGTAGCGCGCCCCGTCCTCTCTTTCGTGCAAAGCCCTGCGCACCAGATAAACGACCTGGCTCAAGTTGTTCTCCTCGACCACGGTATCGCGCCATACGGTTCTCATCAGCGCGTCTTTTTCCAACAGCCGGCCGCTATTCTCCACGAGCGCCAGCAACGTGTCGAAAGCCCGAGGCGGAAGTTCGATGCGCGCCGCGCCATTTCGCAGAAGGCGCTCGCCGGGGTCTAATACAAAAGGACCAAACTCGTAAAGGTGCCTTACTGCTTTATCCATGGCTCGTTAGAAAGCTCCTAAGAAAATCTTCACAAAAAAATGAGGTCTGCTAAGGACTTCCGGGCGGGGCGTGCCGCACAGTTGCGGACGCATCACGCAGTGGAGGGCCTGGGAGTCCGTTCGGCGAGAAGTCTATTCGAGCCTGGCGAGGGCTTGGAAGAGCACGAACGTGGTGGTGGGGGCCACTTTTCTCCTAGGCTCGAAGGCTCCAGTGCATCGCAAGCACGGCAACTTCACAGTTTTGCCGGCTTTTTTTTCGGCCAGAAACCTCACGGCCGAAGCCGGCAAGCAGGGTCACTGGGGGAGGATTTACGGAGCCACGGCTTTGATCTCAGGCGGTACGGGGGAGAGGGCAAAACTGCTTCGTCAGGCCTGAGAGACCCAAGCCGGAGGGGTCCGAATCCCTTCCCCGGGCCGCTGTTTGCGTTATCTACCCAACGAAGAATCGTACCTCGCCAGATTCTGGCCAAATCTAGAGTTGGCCTACGCTGCGAAACAGCGCAGCAACGTTTTCTGGAAGAGTTTCCTCGAGCTTGCGGGCTAGCCATTCCTGCAACTCCGACTTTTGCGGCGCAGCTAGAGATTGAAACTCCAGCCCGACCAGACCTTCCTGGCCGCGCCAGCACACTTTCGTTTCGGAGAACAGCTGGCTAGAGCGATCCGGCAAGCTAAAGCGCACGGCTGTCGCGAGCTCGGGATCCGGCATGGTGCGGGTGCTGATCGCGACCCCACCCTCGCTGATGTTGACGGTCTGGCACAAGAACTCTTCGGATTGACCCGCTCTCACAAAGGCAGGAACTGCAAGGGGACAGCGGAAATATCGCCGCCGTTCACGCACCATGAGCCCGTACGCGGCCCGCAAGATTTGGCTGATCGAGTCGGCCGAGAGCGGCCTTGGCAGCACAAAAGTCGAATCCAGTCGGGCGCCCGGCGTCCGCTCCCCGCCGCCGGTGGCGATGGCGAAAGTAACGGCGGTGCGGTTTGAACGTGAAAAACGCAACTGCTCCATCACCAGAATCGCGCCCTGCCCCAGCAAAAGGTCAACAACGACAGCCTCGAACTTCTGCTTATCCAAAATGCGGGCGGCGGCAAACACCTCTTCACAAATCTCGGCGCGTATGGCAAGCGGCCGCAGTGCGTCGATGATTAACTGGCAAGCGAGCGCATCCTTGGACACAACTAACGCTGCAGCGGCCGCTGCCGCATCTGCGGTCTCGGTCATGCACTACTCTCTTTCTTGGTGCTCCGATTCGGCTCCCGGCTGAGACCGGGCTTGCAAGGGATTACGCCGCGTCATGCGAAGGAGCGTCACCAGCAACGCCCCACACGCCGAACTAAATAACGCAAGGCCCACAAAAAGCAAATAGTTCACGTTCAGTGCTCCTGATCGGGCCACAGTGAGGATATGGCTTGCGGTCGCTATCGAGCTGAACGATCGTCTGTCGCGCGCAGGGTTAGTGTCAATCGAATTAATCGCGGGGAATAGGATGAGTTAATAAATAGATTAATTAGTTATTAAGTGTTGATGTTAGTAAGTATATAACTTGCGGCGTCGTATCGCGTCACAGAGTTCCTGGTTTGCCTTGATTGAAATCCCAACCACGATTTGCACCGGAAGAGATCCGGCTTCTGGCCGGGGGAATCCCGGTTGCTGTTTACCCTTATGCTACCGGCACCCAGACTGCTGACCGCCACGCGGCAATAGAGTATGCTCACTGGCATGCTGTAAATCTCCAAAGGGAGCGTGCATGGCTGATCTAGATGCGGTTCTAGAGCAGTTGAGAGCAGAACGCAAACGTGCGGAGGGCGAGCTTAAACAACTGGAAAAAGTGATTGCACAGCTGAGCAAGGTAAAGATCCGAGGCCCACAAGCCTCGCTGCGCTCAGGCAATCACATGAAACGCCGGTTGTCGGCTGCAGCCCGCGAGCGCATCGCGGCAGCGCAAAGAAAGCGCTGGGCGAAGGTGCGTGCGCAGTCCAGAAAACCGTTGTGAATTTCAGTCGAGTCGGGTTCCCGCCTTTAGCTTTTCCAAGGGGTGGGAATCCGGCTGTGGTTTTAAGAACTTAAGACTAAGCTCGTCGTTCCAACCACTCATCCAGCCGGCATCCATCTTCCTCCAGCAGAAACGTTCCTACGCCGAAGCATTCCCCAAAGATGCGTTGCGATTCCCGGTCGCGTGCCGCGCGCGAAATCCATTGTTTCCCCACCTGGTACTGCGAGGCCGTGAACCACTTCTGCGGCAGCACCTCCACCAGCCCTGCCTGCAGGTAGAAAACAAAGAGAGCGAACGCCGGGTCGTCATTCGACATCGCCTTATAGCTGGTGGGGACGATCAATTCATCCACCGTCGCCAGTTCCGGTGGCACTTCAATCTTGTGCATGCCCGGGCCCAGCTCGAGGGGCACCTCGAACTCCGCGACCGGCGGGGTCTTGGCATAAATACGATCGGAAGATTGCTTGAACCATCCCGCAATCTCAGCCAGGTCAAACGCTTTAAGCTGATCGGGATCGAAACCGGTCAGCCGAATGTTGCGTCCTTCTGGGCACCAAATCCCGAGACAACTGGGCGAGACCAGAAACGGTCGGCAGTAGGTGTTCAACGCCAGCCGAAGCTGGTTGGGTTCCTGCTGCGGCGCCAACGAAACCACATATCCCACTGGCCCCTGATCGCCCTGATGTGTCCAGGCAAACGGCTGCCCCGCCGCGGAATGAAACGTCGGAAAGGTCTTCCAATACCAGGGCGCAGGACCAACCGTACACTCAAGTTCTTGCCGGATGCTAGCTAGATTCGGATTGGGCACGATCAGCCTGCGGTGGGAACGCCCGCACCCTTCACGTTCGCGCGGATGAATTTCACGATGTCGTCCATGGCAGTGCCCGGCTGGAACACCGCAGCCACGCCGCGTTTCTTGAGAGCATCTATATCCTGGTCGGGAATAATCCCGCCCACTAGCACCAGAACATCATCCATCTTGCTTTGTTTGATCAGGTCCATCACCCGCGGCACGATGGCGTTGTGCGCGCCGGAAAGAATCGACAAGCCAATGACCTGAACATCTTCCTGCAGCGCCGCGCTCACAATCATCTCCGGAGTTTGCCGGAGCCCGGTGTAAATCACTTCCATGCCGGCATCGCGCAGGGCGCGCGCAATCACTTTGGCGCCGCGGTCGTGCCCGTCGAGCCCGGGTTTTGCCACCAGCACGCGAATCTTGATGTCAGCCATTCCACTCATTTAAACACAGCGGCAACCCGGCAGCACAGAGACAGCCGGTTTGCTGTGACTAAAGGGTTTTTGTGTCCAGGCTCTTCCACAGATACCAGCACGCGACGCTGCGATAAGGTTCCCAGCGTTTTGCGATCTTTTCCATCTGCTCCGGACTGGGCAGCTTGATCTTCCGCTTGCGACTTTTCTTTTTTGCCGCTGCAGACTTCTTCGCTGCCTTCGCGCGCGGTCGTTCGAGATAGTGTTTGTACATGGCCATGCGAATCCCAAAGTCTCCTGTCGGCAGAACATTCTCGCGTTTCAGCGTGAACATCAGAAACATCTGCGCAGTCCACACGCCAATACCTTTCACCCGGGTCAGATGGTCGACCACTTCTGCATCCGGCAACTCCGGCAGCCGCATGAAATCCACGAGACCGCTCGAAGTCTTCGCAGCCAGGTCTTTCAGATATGCAGACTTCTGTTTCGACAATCCCGCGCCGCGCATCTTTTCATCGCTTAGCTTGAGGATGCCTTCTGGGGTGAGCGGCTCGCCGGCCAGCGCGGCAAAGCGTTTGAAGATGGTTTCCGCGGCTTTACCGTTCAACTGCTGGTAGACGATGGCCTCAGCCAGGCTGTGAAACTCCGCTGGCCCAAACTGCATGCGGCACGGTCCATGGCGTTCGATGATCGCTCGCATCACGGGGTCGGATTTTTTGAGGTGGTTCAGTGCTCTTTGCATGGATCTATATCTTAGTCAAAAGGAAGGCTCGTGGCGAATAAAAAACGAATCGTCACTGCTCACCCAACGAGGTTCCAGGAAGGTCGCCGCCAATGCGAACTTGCTCAGCGGCCTTGGGTACGAATGGAGGTGGCGACGCGTCTCGGTAAGCGTGGATTGTAGACCCGCCTTGCACCTTGCGCCCAGACGGGCTTTGAGCTGCGAAGCACGATGATTATCCGTTCACTTTGGCCGGCGGAAGTTGGAATCCAATGCGTCGGCGTGGTGGCTGCTTAGGAGTCATGAGCTCCTTGATAGCTTCAATCAGATCCTGAATCACGGAATCGTGCGTGTCCAACCGATTCTCCAATTCAGCGATTTTTCCGGCGAGTCGACGGTTGGTGGCCAGCATTTCCCGCAAGCGCACAAAGGCACGCACCACAAAAACGCTCATCTGGACAGCCCGCTTGGAATTCAGCACGGTTGCGGCCATGATGGCGCCGTGCTCGGTGAACGCATGCGGCGTATACCGGCGCCCACCACGGGTTTTCTTTGAGGTCGCAATTTGCGACCTCAAAGCGCCGTTCTCACGGTCGGTTAGCTGGAACATGAAATCAGAAGGGAACCGTTCCTGATTACGCTTAACCTGTTCGTTGAGCCGCTTCACTGACACGCCATAAAGCCGCGCGATGTCGACGTCGAGGATGACGCGCTGATGGCGAAGAATTAAGATCCGCGATTCCACGGTGACGGCGGACGTCGCTCGACGTTTCGGCATGCTGAGAAGAGTCGCGTTTTTTTGGTTTTTCATTTGGGTCACCATTCGTGACCTCAATCATAGTCCGGAGAAGGTGTCGTACTTTCGGCAATAAGATCCCAGACTCTCATCCGCTTCCCGTTTTGGTCTAATTCGTACCGCCGATTAATGCTAGGTTATGCTCACTTCCGTATAGGTCCCGTACGCCTCGCGCAGGGTTTCGCAAATCTCGCCGACAGTTGCGTAAGTTCGCACCGCATCCACGATGTAGGGCATGGTGTTCGCCGGGGAAATGTTTCCGTTCGTGCCGGCATTCGGTTCCTGGGCAGCAGCTTTCTTCAGCGCGTCGAGACTCCGCCGCACTTCGTCATTTGAGCGCCGCGATCGCAGGGCCTTCAGCTTGGCCGACTGTTGCCGCGCGACACTCTCGTCAATGTAAAGAATGTGCGGTGACTCTTCGTCGATGACGAACTCGTTCACGCCGACGATAATCTTTTCCTTCGCCTCGGCGGCGCGCTGATATTGGTAGGAAGCCTCCGCGATTTCTTTCTGTGGATAGCCGCTCTCTATGGCCTTTACCATTCCTCCAATAGCGTCCAGCTTGCCGAAGTAGTCGAACGCGCCTTTCTCCATTTCCAGCGTCAGGCTTTCCAGAAAATACGATCCACCCAACGGATCAACCGTCTGCGTCACTCCTGATTCGTAAGCGATGATCTGCTGCGTGCGCAGAGCAATGCGGGCCGCTTCCTCGGTAGGCAGAGCCAGTGCTTCATCGTAGGAGTCGCAGTGCAGCGACTGCGTGCCGCCGAGCACCGCGGCCATAGCCTGCAGGGCCACGCGAGCGATGTTGTTCATCGGCTGTTGCGCCGGCAGCGACACTCCCGCAGTCTGCGTGTGAAAGCGCATCAGCCAGGTGCGCTGGTTCTTCGCACCGAACCGCTCTTTCATGACCCGTCCCCAAATCTTGCGGGCAACACGGTATTTGGCAATCTCCTCGAAGAAATCGTTATGCGCGTTAAAGAAGAAGCTGAGCCGGGGACCGAAATCATCCACGTCGAGGCCCCTTCGGCGAGCCCACTCGACGTACTCGATGCCGTCATACAAAGTGAACGCTAGCTCTTGCAGCGCCGTCGAGCCCGCCTCGCGAATGTGGTAGCCGCTGATGGAGATCGTGTTGAAGCGGGGTGTGAATTTCGATCCGAACTCGAAGGTGTCGATCACCAGGCGCATCGACGGCGCCGGCGGATAGATATATTCCTTCTGTGCGATGTATTCCTTGAGAATGTCATTCTGAATCGTGCCGGAAATCTTTTTCCAGTCGGCGCCCTGCTTCTCGGCCACCACCAGATACATCGCCCACAGTACCGACGCGGGCGAGTTGATCGTCATCGAGACTGTGGTTTTTTCCAGGTCGATGCCGCCGAAAAGAATTTCCATGTCTTCGAGTGAATCGATGGCCACGCCGCACTTGCCCACTTCCCCTTCGCTGGCCGGATGATCGGAGTCGTATCCCATCAACGTGGGCAAGTCGAAAGCCACCGAAAGGCCGCCACCGCCATGCTCGAGAAGATACTTGTAGCGCTGGTTGGTTTCCTCGGGGGACGCGAATCCAGAAAACTGCCGCATGGTGTAGAGCTTGCCGCGATACCCCGTGGCGTGAATGCCGCGAGTAAACGGGGGTGCTCCGGGGAATCCAAGATATTTTTCCTCGCTCCAGTCCTCGGGAAGATCGGCCTGCGTGTATAGGCGGCGCACCGGGACGCCTGAAATGGTCGTGAAGCGGGCGTTCCCGTGCTCGTCGAGATTCACGCCGGTGGGTGCGCCAATCGGTTGCTCGGGAGATTTCTCGAGCGTAGGCGCCAGCGTCTTCTCCGCCCATGCTTTCTCTGCAGGGGAGGGATGGCGGTTGTCAAAGACATCGGCGATCGGACTTTCAGCGACCTGCGGCTTAGGCGGCTTCTTCTGCGGCATCAGGACCCCAGCGTTCTGTTTTGATGATAGGGAAGCGCGGCCGCGCGGGCAAGACGGCAACGGGTAACCAGTACGACCGGTCGGTCGGTGACCGCCCGTTTGTCACTTCGGCGGCTTGCGCGAGAGGTCCCACGCTTTGGAGTATTTCCACGAAACGTAGCTAGCGTGGTAGAGGTGCAGCAGCAGGCCTTCGCGGCCGTCGAGAAAGCCGAGTCGGAAGAAATAGTTATAGATGAAGGTCATTAGAGGACGCACAACGATATTGGTGATGCTGAAGCTGCGGTGGCCTTTGGCAATCGCCAACTGCGCGCCCAGCGAGGAATAACGGTTCATGTGGGCGAGGTAGAGAGTGAGCGTGGGGTAGGTGTAGTGAATGAGCGCGTTCTTGAATTGGATGGTCGTCTGGCGGACTTCTGGCTTCAGTTCACAGCGGTCATGCGGGTCATGGCCGGTGACAAATCCCTCCTCACGTCTGAACAGCCGCAGCTTAGGGTCCGGATAAAAACCGCCGTGACGGATCCATCGTCCCAGAAACAGATTCTTACGCGGAAGTTTGTAGCCGCTGGCGGCGTCCGGCCTGGCGATGGCAGCGCGAATCTCTTCGGCCAGGCCGGGACTCACTTCCTCGTCCGCGTCCAGCAGCAGCACCCAATCCATGGTGCACAGCTCGATCGCATATTGCTTCTGCGCCACGTAGCCGCGCCACGGTTCAGACACGACGCGGGCTCCGTGCTCTCGCGCGATCTCGCAGGTGCGATCCTTCGAGCCGGAATCGACAAGCACGATTTCATCGGCCCAGCGCACGCTGGACAGCGTGCGGCCGATGTTTGCTTCTTCATCCATCGCTACGATGGCAACCGAAATGGTCATAGGGAAATCGTTGTTGATTGTTGATTGCTGATTGAAATCAAAACAATCTGCTTCCAATCATCAATCAACAATCAGCAATCAGCAATTGACTCCTCGGCCACCGCATTGCGGGCCCGAGCCTCGGAAAGCAGAAACACGATCAGGATGAATAACTCTGGTTCGATGGGATGGCGGTAGCGGGCATGCGGAAATACGAAATAATAGACCGTGGGATAAGTAGCGACGAGTCCGGCGAAAAGCCAGGCCCCAGGCCGTTTCTGGCGAAGCGCACGGCCGAGTCCCCAGATCGCGAGCACTGACGATGCCAGAAAAAGCGAACTGCGGAAATCCCACGGGTTCGTGCTGTCCGTCGGTCTGGGCACTCCGTTCCAGTAATAAAAAAAACGCTTCACGCTGATCACGGCGAATCGCTGCGGATGCTCGCGAATCCAATCGAACGCGAGCCGCCTGCAGTCGGCCTCGTAGGCGATCTCGCCCATGCGCTGAAACTTTTCGAGCTCCAGTTTGTTGAGATTGGGCTGCAGGGTGGCGATCAGCATGCCGTCGGCCATCTTGTTGTTGCCGAGACGAAACTGCAATCCGAAATCGTCGCGAATAAAAACGAAGCGCCCGAAGACCTCGTAGTTCCGAATCAGCCAGGGAGATAGAACCAGAAAGAACATAAAAGAGGAAAGCACGACTCCGGCAATCGACGGCAGGCCGCGCCGATATCTCTGCCGCCATACCCAAAGCCCGCAGAACGGCAGAAAGGCAAGCATCGCAGGATTTGCCAGAGCTCCAACGCCCCACAATACGCCGAACAGTGTCCATCCTCGCCAACCCGGCCACTGCTGCAGTTCCAGCGAGACGAAGAAGATCAACGCCAGCATCAGCGGAGTGAAAGTAGTATCCCAAATCCAATGCACGGACCAGTACCAGACATAAGGATTAAGCGCCCACGCCCCGGCCGACCAGAGTGCGACGCGCGGGCCGAAGGTTCGGTGGGCGATTAGAAAAACCGGAATGGTAGTGAGCGACGCGAACAGGCAGTTGATCGACAGCAAAACCCATGCGGATGCATAAGTGTAGACGCCAAAAACTTTGAAGACTCCCCCCATCAGGTAGGGATACAGCGGCGGTTCCCAGGCGGTGGGACCGGTATTGCCTCCATAAGGATTGCTGAAACCCTGCCCCAGGGCGATGGCTCGGCCCACGCGGCCCATCTCAAAGCCAAAGCCGAAGTCATCTTCTCCAACGCGAGTGCGATATTGACGGAAAATTCCGATCGCCACCAATTGCAGAAGAAACGAAAGCAGCACCATCCACAACACCGATCGCGGCATGGCAGGCTGGCTTGCTCGTTCCATCACCGGGGGAGTTTATCAGGTCCAAGCAGACGCCTTGTTCCGCCTTCGGCCCTAGGGCTGGCCTCCCGACGACGGAGGCGGTTGCGCAGGCTGCCCTACTGGGGTTGCATCTTGCTGTGGCACGACGTAAGGAACCTTTGGCAGATGCGTGACCTGGCCGCGCGTGGCATCAGCAACATTGATCCCGGTATGGTCGAGCAGCAATCCCGTGGCGCGATCCAGTTCGATCCGCGATTTCTCATAGGCTGCCTTGGCTGAGACCAAATTCGACTCGGAAGTAGTAAGTATCGAGGCATCCTGCAGGATCGCGGTGGTGGTGGTCAGCCCGACTTTCAGCTTCTGCTGATCGGCATCCAGAGTCTGGCGCGCGAAGTCGACCGCGTACTGCGCAGCTAGGACTGCCGCACGATTCTGCTTTACGTCAAACTGCGCGTTTCGTACTTCTATGCGTACTTGATTTTCCAGTTGGTGCAGGCGCACCTGTGCCTGGCGGTATTCCAGTGCAGCGCGCACCTGGTTGGCTTGTGCCTCGCGATTGCGCAGGGGAATGTTGAGTGTCAAGCCAATGCCCTTGTCGGGGGCGGTGGAGTTGACCAGTTGGTTGAGTGTTCCGCCATAGCCGACCGTGGTCGCGGTTTGGAACGGCGGCGGGTTTTCGCCTTGCTTGTAGCAGAACTGCGCAGTTGGATCCGCTACGCAAGAAGGAACGAGCGGATTGATGTTTCCTCCAACTCCAGATCCGCCGTAGTAAGCAAACGCATCGAGCGTGGGCAGGAGGGCGTTACGGATTGCCTTGCTGTTCAGGTCGCGGGAATTAAGATCGATACGCGATTCGACCAGTTCAGCACGATGCGCGAGACCCTCATTGATCAAATCCTGCGTGGGGACGACCGCTTCCTCCTGTGGAACCTCCATGGTGGAAGTTGGAATCATGTCGGCTTCAGCCAGCACCGGATCGTCGATGCTTCGGCTGAGCGCGTTCTTCACCAATAACTTCTCCAGTTCCAGATTGTTCTGGGCCAGGATGAGGTTTTGTTCGTCGGTTGAAACCGTGCTTTGCGCGCTCACCACCTGAATCGGAGGCACAGTGCCCACTTGCGCCTGCTGCTTGGTATCGGTGAGCGCCTTCTGCGCATAGGTAAGCGCTTCCTGCTGAACGCGGACGTTTTCGTAGGCGTAGACCAAGTCCCAATACATGTCTTCGATCTGATCGACGGTTGTGATGATTTGCAAGCGGAAGGCGACGTCAGAAATTTCGCGATTGTTCTTGGCGATGCGGATGAAGCGCAGATTGGGAAGTGAACCAAAGCCTTGCAGCAGGTTTTGCGTAATCCTGAATTGGAAGTTCGAGCTTATCTCCGGCGTGAGCAGGCTGGTGGGGTTGTTGCTGGTGAGGTGTGTGTTGTTGAATCCCACGCTCATTGCCGTACCCCACTGAAAACCTTGCGTATAGGCGAAGTTGGCTGTGTAGGTGTTCTGCCCCACGACCGGCACCGGGCTGAAAACGCTGACGGATTCAGTATCATCCTTGTCGAGTTGCAGTGTGCTGGTGACGATGGGATCGAAGCTGGTGATGTTCGAGCCGATTCCGAGCGTGGAACTGACCAAGCCATTGGTGCCGGTGCCCACGCCGCTGGGGGCTACGGTGGTGCCTCCGGTGCCGGACCCCACCGTGCCGCCGAGGCCGCCCACGCCGCCGCCCGGAGTGTTCTGCACGATCCCGGCATTGACGCCGAGGATGTTTGCACCCGATTTGGCCCGCAAGTAATCGGTGTCGGCGATGTTGAGGTTGTAGCGCGCAATATCGATGTCGAGATTATTTTCCAGAGCGAGCGCGACGGCGTCGTCGATCGAAAGATAAATCTTGCCGTCGCGCATCAGAGAGTCAATGCGCGGCGAGTTGCCCAGATTCGGTTGCGCCACCTCCTGCGGCTGGTAAGGCCGTAGGAAATGCGGAAAGGCCGCGCGCGGCTTCGAGTAATCCTGCAGGTGAACCGTCTGTGGCTGGGCGGCAACTTGTGCGCTTTGAGGAGTTGGGGCAGCGGGAACCTCCTGAGCGCTCATACACGGCTGCAGCTGTAGACAGACCAGAAGGGCGGACGCCGTCAACAGCAGGGTCGGCCGCCGGCTGGCCGCAGTGATTCGGGACAGAGGCAAAAACATGGTTCGTCTCCTTGAGTCAACACGTTCGTGCATCGTGTTCAAGCGACAAAATATAGATTTCGAGAATTGCAAACATTTAGAGCGTCACTCCATCTTAGCGGGAGGGAGCACGGGAAGCGGACGCGGGTCGCAAAGAATATTGTAAAGAATTGTGAGGAAGAAAAATAAGGCGCGGCCATGAACCGCGCCTGTATTGCTGGTAGACGCCCTACTGCGGTTGCTGTGCAGGCGCTGCCTGCGGCAAGGGCTGAGCCACGGATGGCATATCCTTGCGCGGCGCGATATAAGGCGCGCTCGGCAGGTGCGAGACCTGCCCTTTGGCTGCATCGTCGATACTGATGCCGTCATGATCGAGCAGCGTCCCGGTTGCGCGGTCCAGTTCGATGCGCGACTTCTCATAAGCCACGGTGGCATTCACCAGAGCCGATTCTGAAGTAGCCATCTGGCTCTGATACTGCAGAACCAGCGTTGTGGTTGATGTGCCGAACTGATATTTCTTCTGCTCGGCGTCCAGCGACTGCCGCGCCAGTTCTACGGCTGCCCTGGCAGAATCCACGCTGGCACGGTTTTGCTGGACGGTGTATTGCGCGTTGCGGATCTCGATTCCCACCTGGTTCTCGATCTGTTGTAGCCGCATCTGAGCCTGGCGGAATTCGAGTTCAGAGCGGATCTGTACCGCCTGCGCGGCGCGGTTGCGCAGCGGTATGTTCAGTTGCAAGCCGACGCCCTTGTCCGGCGATGTGGAATTGACGAGCTGGTTCAGCGTAGAGCCAAGGCCCGTCGGGGAAGCTGTGAAGTCCAGCCCGCTAGGACCGCCGGTAGAACTGGCGCAGCCGAGGGAGTCCTGGATTGGAGTCGGAGTGGGGGTAGCGCAAATGTCAGCTGGGTTTTGTAGGCCGCCCAATCCGGCACCTCCGTAGTAGGCGAAAGCGTTCAGCGTTGGCAGCAGGGCGCTGCGCACCGCCTTATTGCTCAGGTCGCGGCTGTTCAGGTCGATGCGCGACTCCACCAGTTCGGCGCGGTGCCGCAACGCGTCATTAATCAATTCCTCGGTGGGCACAACTTCCTCTTGCGCCGGAATGTCCATCGTCGAGGTCGGAATCACTTCCGCCGTGGCTAACGCCGGATCCTTAAGAGTGCGTGTTAGCGCGTTCTTCATCAGCAATTGTTCCAACTGCAGATTGGTTTGTGCCGTGGTAACCAGTTGCTGATCCTGGGCGACAGTGCTCTGTGCGCGCACCGTTTCTATCGGAGCCAGGCTGCCGATCTCGACCTGCTTCTTCGTGTCAGAAAGGGTTTTCTGAGCAAAAGCCAGCGATTCGTTCTGTACGCGGGCATTTTCGTAGGCGTAGACCAGATCCCAGTAAATGTTCTCGATCTGATCGACACTATCGATGATTTGCAGCCGGAATGCCACGTCGGTCAGTTCGCGATTGTTTTTAGCGATGCGAATGAAGCGCGTGTTGGCCGGAAATCCAAAACCTTGAAGCAGCGGCTGGGTGATCGTCGCTTTAAAGCTCGAGTTGAGCTGAGGGCTTAAAGACGAAAAAAAGCTATTTGTGGTTTGCCGGGCATTGCTGAACGACACGTTCAAATTCATGCCCCATTGAAATGCCTGGCTGTAGGCGAAATTAACCGTGCCCGTGTTCTGAATCAGGCTACTGCCGGGAAGCACACCCTGAAAAATGGAACTCGCCTCCTGGCTGAAATGATCTTCTTGCAGCGTGCCAGTGATAACCGGATCAAAGCTGTTAATGTTCGGTCCAAGGCCAAGAGTCGAACTAACCAAGCCGTTGGTGCCGGCGCCAATCCCGCCCGCTCCCAGGCTGGTGCCGCCGGTGGAGGCTCCGGCAGTTGCACCGATTCCACCAACGCCGCCGCCCGGCGTATTCTGCACCACTCCAGCATTCACGCCGAGGATGCTGGCGCCAGCTTTCGCGCGCAGCACGTCGGTGTCGGCGATATTCAGGTTGTAACGCGCGATGGCGATATCCAGATTATTCTCCAGCGCAAGAGCAATGGCATCGTTGAGAGAGAGATACAGCTTGCCATCGTGCATAAATTGGTCGATGCGTGCCGTGTTGGCCAGGCTCGGGTCCGCCAGATGCCGCGCTTCATAAGGCGCGATCGGGTTGGGAAAATGCGATGCCGCATGGGAATAATTCATCACCGGGAGCGACCGCGTTTCCGGCGTATTTTGCGGGGTGGGCGCGGCGGGTGGTTCCTGGGCCCAGGCTGTGATGGCCCAACCTGCGAGCGTCAGCGTTCCCAATACAACCGCAGCCACAGTCAGGCGGATATTTGAGGTTAAGCGTGCGAATGGCATCTACTCATCTCCGTTCGTTAGTACCAATTTCGTTAGGACCAGCTCGTTAAGACCTTGCAAACCTGAAACTTGGTTGTACGTGAGACAGCCCGAATTCACGCAAAATGGGGGTTCTACCCGGTCGCGGTTCGATTCAATTCTTAATACGCAAGCAGCAGCGCCCTGGTTCCTGAAAATGCGTCCCTTAAAACCGGTCCCTGAAAATACGTTGCTGAAAACACGCCTGAAAGACGCTAAATAGACGCGAGCTTGATTAAAGGCACCAGTATATCTGACCCTGCCGCCTCGCCTTCGAGTTCTCGGTGGAGATGAAACTGATAAAGTGCTGGCACTGGTCGAGCGACTCTCCGGAATAGCGAAATCATAGTTGCGCGGCAAGCCCGTCCCGTGAAATGACTTGGATGAACCGGCGCGGCCGTAGGACTCGCGGCTGCAAGACTTAGGGTGTAAGACTTATAAGATCGCATGCGAAATCTCAAACTGATTCTCTCCTACGATGGCACAGACTTCGCCGGTTGGCAGGTTCAGCCCGATGCGTCGACCATACAAGGCTCGCTGGCCTCAGCCATTGGACGAATTACCGGGGAAAAGGTATTGCCGCAGGGCTCGGGGCGAACCGATGCCGGAGTGCATGCGCTGGCCCAGGTGGCAACATTCGCCACTGAATCGCCGGTCCCAAGCGTGAATTTTGTGAAAGCGCTGAACGATATTTTGCCGGCATCGGTGCGGGTTCTGGAAGTAGAAGAGGTCGCGTCCGATTTTCACGCGCGCAAGTCGGCGCGGGCGAAGACTTACCGGTACCGGATCTATCGCGCAGCAGTCTGTCCGCCGTTCTTGGCCAGATATGTCTGGCACTATCCGTTTCCGTTGGATGAGCAGGCGATGGCGCAAGCCGCCGGCCTGGTCGCGGGCGAGCACGATTTTACTTCGTTTGCCGCGGTAGACCCTGAACGCAGCGCCGGCGTCCCCCCGGCCCTCGCGGATGGCGAGAATGCCCGTGCCTGCGGTGCTGCGCTAGCATCGAACGTGAGGCGTATTTTCTCTTCAAGCTGGGAGCGACTGGGAGATGAGTTCGTTTACGAGGTCAAGGGATCTGGGTTCTTGCACCACATGGTGAGAAATCTGGTGGGGACGTTTATTCTGGTGGGCAAAGGAACTCTCAACGCCGCGGATGTAACGCGGATCATGGAAGCGCGCAGCCGTTCCGCCGCGGGAGCTACGGCGCCGGCCGGCGGCCTCTTTCTGGTGAAAGTGGAATACTGAATCGGCTCATGGTGACTGACCTCCACGTCGCGGCGCGCAAGCTTTCGTCCGTGAATCCGGCGACCGGCGAAGTTCTGCGCGTGTTCGAATGTGCAGGCGAGGATGAAGTTCAGGCCGCGGTAGCGCGAGCGCAAGCAGCGCAGACGGCTTGGGGTGATCTAGGCGTGCTCAAGCGCATCGCCGTCTTGCGTCAGTTTCAGAGCAACCTGCTCAAAAGGAAATCGGAGATCGCCGAGGCCATCACCAGCGAAGCTGGCAAGCCTGTGGCTGAGGCGCTGACCACTGAAGTGCTGGTAGTGCTGGATGCGGCGCGGTTTCTGATCGACCACGCCTTCCACCTGCTGCGCGATGAACCGGTTCCGCACGGGAATCTTGCCACCAAACTCAAGCGCGGGCGGCTGCTCCGCGAACCCTATGGCGTGGTGGGGATTATTTCGCCATGGAATTATCCTTTCTCGATTCCCGCGACGGAGACGCTTGCGGCTCTGGTGGCGGGAAATGCGGTGGTGCTGAAGCCGTCCGAATTTACTTCTCTAATCGCCCTGGAACTGCGATCGCTGCTGCATGCGGCAGGCGTACCCCGGGACGTGTTTCAGGTTGTGATCGGCGACGGTGCAACCGGCGCCGCACTGGTTCATTCGAAAATTGACAAGCTGGTGTTTACCGGCAGCGTGGCGACGGGCAAGCGCATTGCGGCTGCGGCGGCCGAGCGCTTGCTCCCCGTAGTACTGGAGTTGGGCGGCAAAGATCCCATGCTAGTGCTCGACGATGCCGATGTGGATGTGGCTTCGAGCGCTGCGGTCTGGGGCGCGTTCGTCAATGCCGGCCAGACCTGTTTATCAGTGGAGCGCTGTTACGTGCATCGCAGTCTGTATGAAAACTTTCTTCGCGCCTGCGCGGAAAAGACGAAGAAGCTGCGCGTAGGGCACGGACTGGATATCGAAAACGACGTCGGACCGATGATTCACCAACGGCAGTTGCGCATTGTCGAAGCGCACGTCGAAGACGCCGTGGCGCGCGGAGCGCGGGTTCTGACTGGCGGGTCCAGATCGCAAGAGCTGGGAGAGAATTTCTATAGGCCCACCGTGCTGGCCGATGTGACCCACGAGATGCGCATCATGCGCGAGGAAACGTTCGGTCCGGTGCTGCCGGTAATGGCATTCGACAGTGATGACGAAGCCGTCCGATTGGCTAACGACTCGGAATATGGACTGGCGGCAAGCGTATGGACCCGCGACCGTGCCCGTGGCGAGCGCCTCGCACGGCGCATCAAGGCGGGCACCGTCATGGTGAACGATGTGGTGTCATGCTTCGGCATCAGCGAAGCCCCGCACGCTGGTGTAAAGTCAAGCGGCATGGGCCGCACTCATGGCCGCTTCGGGCTCGAAGAAATGGTGCGGTTGAAGTATGTAGATGTGGACCTGATGCCCGGCATGAAGAAAGTCTGGTGGTACGGCTACGGCATGAACTTCTTGCGAGAGATGGAAGGTTTTCTCGACATGCAGTTCGCACGCGATCTAGCGACGCGCCTGCGCGGAGCACGGAGGGCGATCGGTGTGGTCGGACGCAAGCAGTTGTAGCCTTGAAGACGAGCGCGAAACTGAAAACTGAGAACTGAGAACCGGGAGGCACTTCATGAGCAATCCTTCAAATTCGGATCCGAAACGCGAATTGCTTCGTCACACCCTGGCCACCCTGGCGTATCGCGGAGGCAAGGCCGTCCGCAACGCGCCAGAGGGCTTCGCCGTATTCCATGTGGATGAGGGAGTGCGAGCGCCCGGGCAGATTCTGGCCCATGTCGGTGACTTGATGGATTGGGGTCTCTCGATGGCGAATGGAAAACGCGAATGGCATGACTCCAAGCCCCTGGCGTGGGAGAAAGAAGTCGAGCGCTTTTTCGCGGCGCTGAAAGAGTTCGATGACTACCTTGCTTCGCAAGAACCCATGCAGGCGCCGCTGGAAAATCTCTTTCAGGGGCCGATTGCCGATGCACTGACTCACGTCGGCCAGATTGTAATACTGCGGCGCCTGGCGGGTGAGCCGATGAAGTCGGAAAACTATTACAAAGCCGAGATCGTAATTGGTCGCGTAGGCGCGGAGCAGACTCCGCCGAAGCGCGAGTTCTAGAAGCACGGCTTCATGACTCCGCTTCCGCCGCTCGTGCGGAGGAGGTCGAGATGATCTTCGATGACAGGGGCATGCCATGGACAATCCGACTTAGTCTGGGATGGACAATCGTTCTCGCGCTATGTTGCGCGGGTGCTCTATTCCTGCCTTTAGGGATTTACCTGGCCTATTGGGTGAGGACGAGGCAGGGACGCAGCGTGGCGTTTTGGTGTTATCTGATCCTGACAGCAATTTTGATTCTGGTCGCGCTGCTCCCTCTGAACGTATTCGATCGATCCCCGGTTGCGGCGGCCGTGCTTACTGCCTTTGCGGTGGGTGTCTTTGCGCTGTTGTTCGCGGCACCACTCGTCCTGCGAGCTGAGCTTAGATCGCTTTACCAACGCACCTGGGGAATCAGCCTGCCAATAAATATCTTCCTGACAATTCTCTTTTCATCTTTGTATCTGAACTACAGCGTGCCGGATCTTCCCGTCGCACCGTCGAGTGACGCGGTTCCGAAACAGGTGTGATCATCCATCTCCTTGGCGTGGATTCGCCGGCTTTGGCCTCGCGTTTGGCCTTCGAGTACAATGACGTTCGTAAGGCCGAATCCAGCGGCGAAAGCGCCGCGCGAACGAGGGTAAGTCCTTTGGCGACTGGCGAAATCACTACTTCGGGCACGCAAACTCCTCCGCAGCTTCCCCATCATAAGGTCAAGATCAAGAAGAACGGACAGCGCGCCTGCAACGAGAAAAACGAAAAAGGCAAATTCTGTGGCGGCCATTTGAAGCGCTGGTTCTACTCACAAGATGTGATCGAGCAGGCCTGCGGCGACGCGGAAAAAGCCTGGGGAGTGGACGCCGAGGTCTACCGCTGCGAACACTGCCAGACGCTCTATTTGCCGAATCCCGCGGAAGACAAAGTGAATGTCGCGGGGCAGGGAATGATCTCGGTTTTCGGGTTGACGCTGCCGCCGAAAGAGAAAGTACCCAGTACCTAGTACCCAGTATCCAGTGAGAAGCGGGTTGACTCGGTACTAGGTACTGGGTACTAGCGACCTTCATGAACACCTCCGAACTCATCTACGACTGGAACAAGAATCATCCGCCAGGGCTGAAACCGCTGGGGCCGGTGCTGCTCAATGATGAGACCCTGCGCGATGGGCTGCAGTCGCCTTCCGTGCGCGACCCTTCGATTGCCGAGAAGATCGAGATTCTTCATCTGATGGAGGCGCTCGGGATCAACTCTCTCGATCTCGGGTTGCCGGGTGCGGGAGCGCGCGCAGTCGAGCATGTGACCGCGCTGGCGCGCGAAATCGTGGCGCACAAGATGAAGATTCGCGCCAACTGTGCTGCACGGACGCATGAGAACGATATTCGTCCCATTGCTGAGATCGTGCAGAAGACGGGTCTGCGCATCGAGGCCGCTACGTTTATTGGATCGAGTCCGATCCGGCGGTTTACGGAAGGTTGGTCCGACGATTTTCTTTTGCAAACCACCGAGAAGGCTGTGAAATATGCGGTTTCGCTCGGCCTCGAATCGATGTACGTCACCGAGGATACCTCGCGATGTGATCCGGAGACGGTGAAGCGGCTGTATTCGACGGCGATCAGCTGCGGGGCGCGAGCCATTGTGATCTGCGACACCGCCGGGCACTCCACGCCTGTGGGCGCGTTCACGCTGGTGCAGTTTGTGATGGAGGAGGTGGTGAAACCCTCCGACGAAAATATTCGCGTGGACTGGCACGGGCACAACGATCGCGGCCTCGCCATTGCCAACTCGATCGCGGCGGTGATGGCGGGGGCCAATTGCGTCCACGGGTGCGCCATCGGTCTGGGCGAGCGCGTAGGCAATACGCAGATCGATCAGATGCTGGTGAATCTCAAGTTGATGAGCATTGCGCCGTGGGACGAGCAGGACCTCACCAAGCTGAAGCAATATTGCCAGGCGGTTTCGCGGGCCACGGGCGTGCCCATTCCGGCGAACTATCCGGTGATGGGCGATGACGCCTTCCGCACCGCCACCGGTGTGCATGCGGCGGCCATCATCAAGGCGTTTCGCAAGAATGATGTTGTGCTGGCCAACACGGTTTACTCGGGCGTGCCCTCGCATGTATTTGGCCTGGAGCAGATCATCGATATCGGCCCGATGAGCGGGAAATCGAATGTGCTGTTTTGGCTGGAGCGGCGCGGCATTCCGGCGACCGACGAGCTGGTCGAGCGCATTTATCAGCGCGCGAAGTCGAGCGACCACACGCTGAGTGATGTCGAGATTGCGGAGTGCTTGCCGGCTGCGGGTGTGAAGCAGAGCTGAGGCGTTCGAAAGCTTCGCGCGAGATCCCCTTCGGCTTCGCTCAGGGCAGGCTCTCGCCCCGCTGGAGAGAACGCGGGGCTTCGGGATGACGCATCGGAGACAGATGACTAATGCTGAGGTGACCTGAATGTCCGAAACAATGCGACATGCGATTCTGGGGGCTGGCGGTGTCGGTGGGCTCATCGGCGCTTGTCTCGCGCACGCGGGAGATTCCGTCACACTTGTCGTGCGGCGCGAAACGCTGGCGCAATACCCCGAGCAACTTCATCTGGAAAGTCCTTTCGGCAATTTCACGGTGAATGTTTCGGTCGCTGCGGAAGTCCCTCCCGTCGACGTACTCTGGATTACGGTGAAGGCGACGGAGTTGGAGCCGGCGCTTGCCGCTCTCAAGAATCCGGATGCGGTGCGAGCGATCGTCCCCTTGCTCAATGGCATCGACCACATCTCGCTGCTGCGCGCCCGGTACGGCTCTGGCCGCGTGATCCCGGCGACGATTGCGGTTGAAACCGAACGCGTGAGCCCCGGACACATCGTTCATCGCTCGCCTTTTGCTCGGCTCAATGTGTTGTCAGCCGGACGTGCTCTGCTTGGAGGCACCACCGATCAGCTACAGCAAATTGGATTCGAGTGTCGGTTTGTCGACGATGAGCCGACGCTGATGTGGGGCAAGCTGGTTTTCCTCGCTGCGTTTGCGCTGACGACAACCGCCTCGGACAAGACCACTGGCGAGATCCTCTCTGATCCCTATTGGGGGCAGTTTGGATTGGCCTGTCTGCGGGAGGCGTGTGCCGTCGCTGTCGCCGAAGGCGCAAAAATTGATGCGGATGCGGTGATCGCCGGAGTGATGAAGATGCCGGGAAACATGCGCAGCTCGATGCAGAAAGACGTGGAGCAACACAAGACGCCGGAGTTGGAGGCTATCGCGGGGCCGATCCTGCGCGGCGCTCGGCAGCACGGTATTGATGTTCCGGCGACGCAGAAGCTGGTGGCAGCGGTCGAGCAGCGGGCGGGGTATGTGGAGAGTCGGCTGGCCTGAGATCTGGATTAGAAAAAATCACAGATCGAGCGGGTAAAATATCTCGAATCAATCACTTAGAGACTCCGATCTGCCGGAAATCTAGCTAAAATATTGATTGCAAACGTCTTGCTCGCAAAATCTTTGCAATCAGAGGCTTAGCAGGCTCGAAATTTCGATTGTCAAAGAACTTACTTTTCTAGCCGATAGAACGCGGCACAGCGTCCGCCGTCACCATCATCTCGCGATTGACTGGCGGGGGCAAGGTTAGATGTCACACGGCCTGTGGAAGAAGGCAATGAGCCGGCGTGCCTGTGCCGTCCCGGTGGGACTCGATTCGTATCATTCGCGCTTTCCCAGCACTTGCGTGCTGGGCTAGTGAATGCCGTCGCTTTGCGACTCAGATGCTTACGGGAAACGGAGACATTCTTAAGATGTTTACATCGCGAGCGATTGGATTTGTGAGTAGCCCGTACAAGGACACGGGCGAGGTCCCCAAGGGGCTCGGGGCCCAGCATCAGGCAGACGGTGTGCTTAAGATTCTGCCCGAGTTTGAGCTGGGGCTCACCGACATTGAGGGCTTCTCGCATTTGATCGTTCTCTGGGAGTTCGATCGGGCGCAGGGATTCGAACTGCTGGGCACGCCACCCTCCGACAATCGGGCGCACGGGGTGTTTGCGACGCGGTCGCCGCGTCGTCCGAACCCGATTGCCTTGACAATCGTCGAACTGCTTCGCCGCGAGGGTAGCGAGTTGCATGTTCGCGGGGTTGACATGCTGGACCGAACTCCTATTCTCGATATCAAACCCTTGCTGTCGAGCATACCGGTTGAGAGGCTGCGGCGGGGATGGTTGGCGGAGGCTGAGG
>DATHOK010000187.1:0-4266 GCA_035484995.1 Verrucomicrobiia bacterium
CGCAGGCTTCGGTGACGGTGCAGTAGGTCGCGATGATGACAGTTTCAAAATTTCGCGTCGGGCGAAGAGCGAAACTCGAAGCGGGTTTCAGCCTCATCGAGCTAATCGTTGCCACGACGATTCTGTCGATTCTCACGATGATGGCGATCAAGGGCTCGCGGGTCATCGTTTATCGCGCGAAGGAAGAACAGCTCCGGCACGATTTGTGGGAGATGCGCGACGCCATCGACCGCTACAAAGATGCGGCCGACCGGGGCGGATTCCGGACCAAGGTGGACAGCCAGAACTATCCTCCTGATCTCGAAACTCTGGTGAAGGGCGAAGATGTGAACGGCAAGAAAGTTCGATTTCTGCGCAGGATTCCCCTTGATCCCATGACGGGCACGACCGACTGGGGCTTGCGCTCGATGCAGGATGATCCGGATTCCGACTCCTGGGGCGGACAGAGCGTTTTCGACGTTTACACCAAATCGCAGGGTGAGGCTCTGGACGGCACGAAGTATAAGGACTGGTAGATGGCAAGAAGGCTGAAAAGCGGGCGCAGCTTCGGGTTTACGTTGCTCGAAATGATGATCGTGATCATCATTATGGGCATCCTGCTGTCGATCGCGATTCCAATTTATAGCCAGTCGATCATGCGAGCGCGCGAATCCGTGCTGCGCAACGACTTGGCCGAACTGAACAAACTGGTCCAACAGTACACGCTCGACAAGCAAAAGGCGCCGCAGTCGCTGGAGGATCTGGTGTCTGCGGGCTACATTCATCAGGTCCCCAAGGATCCGATGACGGGTGAAACCAACTGGGATACCCCACAGTGTGAGGTGCTCGAGTCTATCGACCAGCAGGATCCCGGCATCTGCCAGGTGCATTCGGCATCGACCGCAATGTCGACTGAAGGCACGGCGTACAACACATGGGAGTAAGTCGATCTATTCTCTTTCATTCCGCGCTGCGCTCAAAACTTGAATACTTTCCCATTAATACTGCCCGTTGAATACTTCCGCACTCTGCAAGTAACATCTATGCATGCCCGTCGAAACTGAAATTCAGGCTCCCATCTCCATTCGCGCGCCCCGCGGCAATCAAATCACCTGCAAAGGCTGGCAGCAGGAAGCGGCTATGCGCATGCTGATGAACAACCTCGATGGCGAGGTTGCCGAGCGTCCGCAGGATCTTGTCGTCTACGGCGGAACCGGGCGCGCGGCGCGCAGTTGGGAGGCCTACCACGCCATCGTCGCAACCTTGAAGAAGCTTGAGAATGACGAGACGTTGCTGGTGCAGTCGGGCAAGCCTGTCGGGGTGTTCAGGACGCACGATCATGCGCCGCGCGTGCTCATCGCGAATTCCAATCTAGTGGGTCATTGGTCGAACTGGGAGAAGTTCAACGACCTGGAGCGCGCCGGTTTGATGATGTACGGCCAGATGACGGCTGGTTCGTGGATCTACATTGGCTCGCAGGGAATTGTGCAGGGGACGTTCGAGACGTTCTCAGCGGCTGGCGAGAAACATTTCGGCGGTGATCTGGCAGGGAAGCTGATCGTTTCCGGCGGCATGGGCGGCATGGGCGGAGCTCAGCCTCTGGCCGCGACCATGACGGGTGCGGCGTTTCTGGGGATCGACGTTGACCCCGAGCGCATCAAGAAGCGGCTGAAGACCGGATACTGCGACTTCATGGTCAACACGCTCGATGAAGCGCTGCGCATCCTTAAGAATGCGGTGCGCAAGAAAGAGAATGTATCGGTCGGGCTGGTGGGGAATTGTACGGACGTTATTCCGGAGTTGGCTGCGCGCGGCGTGGTGCCTGACATTCTCACCGATCAGACTTCGGCGCACGATCCGCTGAACGGATATGTGCCGAACGGCATGACGCTGGCCGAGGCAGTCGAGTTACGAAAAAACGATCCCAAGGCATATCAGGAGAAATCGCTCGACGCGATCGCGGCGCATGTGGAAGGTATGCTGCAGCTGCAGAAAATGGGATCGGTCACGTTTGATTACGGCAATAACATCCGTACGTTTGCCTTTCAGCGCGGCGTGAAGAATGCGTACGATTTTCCCGGGTTCGTGCCCGCCTATATTCGTCCGCTGTTTTGCGAGGGACGAGGACCGTTCCGCTGGGTTGCGCTGTCGGGAGAGGCGTCAGACATTCACGTCACCGATGATCTTGTGCTGGAATTGTTCCCGGAGGACCTGATCCTGCGGCGCTGGATTGATCTAGCCCGCAAGCGCATCAAGTTTCAGGGACTGCCGGCGCGCATCTGCTGGCTGGGCTATGGCGAGCGCGCGCAGTTCGGCCTCGCGATGAATGATCTGGTGAAGAAAGGGAAGATCAAGGCGCCGATCGTGATTGGCCGCGATCATCTCGATTGCGGGTCAGTGGCGTCTCCATTTCGCGAAACTGAGAGCATGAAAGACGGCTCGGACGCGGTCGCCGACTGGCCGCTGCTGAATGCTTTGCTGAACACGGCCGCGGGTGCGTCGTGGGTATCGATTCACAACGGCGGCGGCGTGGGCATTGGCTACTCATTGCATGCCGGGCAGGTCACGGTGGCCGACGGTACGGACGCGATGGCGAAGCGCATCGAGCGCGTGCTGACGACTGATCCCGGCATGGGTATTATTCGGCATGCGGATGCGGGATATGAAGAGGCTAAGGAGTTTGCCAAGAAGAGCGGCGTGAAGGTGCCGATGGCCGACAAATGAACAGCCACAACGGAGGTACGGAGGCACGGAACGTGCAGAGGCTGAGTGCGTAAGGAATCGGCACTATTTTTGGCCAACATCGGCCAGCTTGTCCCCGTTCGATCTTCTTCCCGAAAGCCCGGGCCGCGCCGCGGCCCGGACCTCAAAGAACTCGGCATCATCGAGAACGGTGCTGTCCTGTGCCTGGGCGGCAAGATCGTTTCCGTCGGCAAAACCAAAGACGCACTGCGCGACCCCTGGCTGAAGAAGAATCGCAAGAAAGTTATCGAGATCGACTGCGCGGGCAAAGTGGTTCTGCCCGGGTTCGTCGATTCGCACACGCATCCTGTTTTCGTCAGCCCCCGGCTGGTGGATTTCGAGAAGCGCATTGAAGGCGGTTCCTATGAAGAGATCGCTGCGGCTGGCGGCGGGATACGGTCGAGCGTCGATGGCGTGCGCGGGGCCGGGAAGCGGGTTCTGACGGAGAAAGTTTTGGCCGCACTGCGCGACATGGCGGCGCACGGCACCACGACGGTCGAAGCGAAGTCGGGCTACGGGCTGACGGTTGAGTCAGAGGTGAAATCGCTGGAAGCGATCCGCGAAGCTGCGTCCCGCTGGCCGGGAACGGTGGTCGCGACTCTGCTGGGGGCGCATGTCGTCCCAAAGGAATTTCAAGGTCGCTCACAAAAGTATGTTGAGGTTATCTGTAAGGAGATGATTCCGCTGGCGGCCAAGCGTAAGCTCGCAAGGTTCGTCGATGTCTTCTGCGATAAAGGGGCGTTTACGGTGGAAGAGACGAAGCAGATTTTTGAAGCCGCCGAACAGCATGGCCTTAGCGTGCGAGCTCACATGGGCCAGCTCTCGGAGACACCTTTGCAGCCGTTCCTGCGCTTCAGTCCAGCGTCCTTCGATCACATGGACCATGTGAACGAAGACGACATCGCGCAGTTGGCAAGGCACAACACCATCGCCACTCTGGTTCCGGGGGCGAATTATTTTCTGGGGCAAACCGAATATCCTCGGGCGCGCCGTCTGATTGATGCGGGCGTGCCGGTGGCGCTGGCGACGGACTATAACCCGGGCACATCGCCGACCCTGAGTATGCCGATGGCAATGTCGCTGGCCTGCACGCATATGAAGATGTCGCCGGCGGAAGCTATCGCTGCGGCCACGATTAATGGCGCCTGGGCGCTGCGAGTCGCGGATCGGAAAGGTTCCATCGAAACCGGTAAAGATGCCGACTTGGCGGTGTTCGCGGCTGCCGATTACCGCGAGATTCCGTACTGGTTCGGGATCAACCGATGCCTGATGACGGCGATAAATGGGACCGTCATATAACCTGCGCGGCCGGTGACATTGAGCGAACTCGCGGCCATTGCTATAATCGAAGCGTTCCGCACGTGTTCGGCAACGAGCTGTTTCATTCGGTTTGAATCCAGCAATAATCAGGGTGAAGGGAACAATCCTCGCGGCCCGCGGTGGCTAAGCGGGTTTCGACACGTGGCCAGGTAGCTCAGGTGGTAGAGCGCAGCCCTGAAAAGGCTGGCGTCGGCGGTTCAACTCCGTCCCTGGCCACCATCATTC
>DATHOK010000188.1:0-6913 GCA_035484995.1 Verrucomicrobiia bacterium
CAAATTGCAGGAACCTGCCTTAGCCGAGGATCCAACTTCCAATCAGAAGGACGAACAGCTTCCCACGTACAACGCCTACTCCCACGATGGAGATGTGACCGCGCCTCTGGTGTACGTAAATTACGGCTTGCCCGAAGACTATGACCGCCTGCAGCGCCTGGGCGTTTCGGTGGAGGGCGCCATTGTCATTGCGCGCTACGGCAACTCCTGGCGCGGCATCAAGCCCAAGGTTGCCGCGGAGCATGGCGCCGTGGGCTGCCTCATCTACTCTGATCCCAAAGACGACGGTTATTTCAATGGCGACGTTTTTCCTAAAGGCGGGATGCGTCCCGATCAGGGTGTGCAGCGCGGCAGCGTAATGGACTTTCCGTCTTCTTATCCCGGAGATCCGCTCACTCCTGATCGAGGCGATCCCAACGCTCCTCGCATGACCGCCAGTAACGCTCCGAGCATTAGCAAGATCCCAACTCTGCCCATTTCTTACGGGGACGCTCAACCGCTGCTCGCCGCTCTCACCGGCCCGCTCGCGCCCGAAGAATGGCGCGGGGCTCTGCCGATTGCTTATCACGTGGGTCCAGGCGCTGCTAAGGTGCATCTGTTGGTCGAATCCAATTGGGACGTGAAGGATGTAAACGATGTCATCGCCCGCATCCCCGGCTCGACCGAGGCCGAGCAATGGATTGTGCGCGGCAACCATCACGATGGTTGGGTTAATGGCGCCGAGGATCCCATCGCGGGCCAAGTTGCTTTGCTCGAAGAAGCCCGCTCATTCGGCGAACTTCTCAAGCAAGGATGGAAGCCCAGGCGCACGATCATCTACTGTGCCTGGGACGGCGAAGAGCCGATGCTGTTGGGTTCGACTGCCTGGGCCGAAACCCATGGACGCGAATTGCAAGAGCACGCGGCTGTCTATATCAACTCCGATAGCAACGGCCGCGGCTATCTCTTGATGGAGGGCTCACATTCGCTGGAGCACTTCATGAACAATGTGGCCCGCAACATCGACGACCCGGAGAGCAAGCTCTCGGTTTTCGAGCGAGAACGCCTGGCCGGCATTACCGACGCTAAGTCTGACGAGGAACGGAAAGAGCTGCGCCAGCGGGCTGATTTGCGGATGAATGCTCTCGGTTCGGGTACCGATTACACGGCCTTCGTCGACCACCTCGGCATCGCGTCTCTCAACCTTGGTTATGGGGGCGAGGACGACGGCGGGATCTACCACTCCATTTACGATGACTTCTATTGGTTCACGCATTTCTCTGATACGGATTTCGCCTATGGGGTCGCCCTCTCGCAAACCATCGGCACAGCGGTCATGCGAATGGCCGATGCCGAGGTTTTGCCTTACGAGTTCACGGATCTCGCCGACACCATGCAGAATTACAACAAAGACCTGCAAAAGCTCTTGCAGAACAGGCAGGATGAAGCTCGCGAACGCGGGCTGCAGTTAAAAGAGGGCGCGTTTCACGCCGCGCTTGATCCGCGCAAGCCCACCGTCGCGCCACCACCGGAAGACATTCCGCCGCACTTGAACTTTGCGCCTCTGGAGAATGCTCTCGAAGCACTCACTAAGAGTGCGGATCATTACAAAACCGCTTTTAACAAGGCCGAAGCGTTGGGATTTCCTGGCAGCGACAAGCGGTTAGACGCGCTGAATCAGAAGCTGCTCGAAAGCGAGCGCCGACTCACCGACCCCGCAGGTCTTCCCCGCCGCCCCTGGTACCGGCACATGATTTATGCTCCCGGCGTTTATACCGGATACGGGCCTAAGACGATGCCGGGCATTCGCGAGGCCATCGAACAACGCCGCTGGCAGGAGGCCGATATTGAGATCGCGCGCGTCGCCAAAGTTCTCGAAAGCGAAGTTGCGCTAATCGATTCCGCTGCCTCGGATTTGGAGGGGCTGGCTAAGTAACGCAGTTCGCAGGGAAAAGCGCAGAGTCGCAGGCAGGACTTGGCTGCCCCCCAGGGATTCGAACCCCGATAGCCTGCTCCAGAGGCAGGTGTCCTAGCCGTTGAACGAGGGGGCAGTCAGTTCATTATCCAACGTGTTGGGAACGCGGTCAACCGCGTATGCCCCAGTCCGTCGGTTCGCGCTAAACTCTCTTTGTCCGTTGCACCTTGCTCCGTCGCACTTTAGTCCGTCGCACTACCCCAAGGAGTGTTTATGGTCACCGTCTCTGAGAATGTTTTTGCGATCTCCACCGAATATACGGAGATTGCGCGCCGCAACCTGGAGTCGGATCATTGTGCGCTCATCGTGGTGGATATTCAGGAAAAACTTCTCCCACCCATTTTCCAGAAGGAACAAATGCTGCGTAATTCGGCTTTGCTGGTCCGGGCCGCAGGTGTACTCAAGATCCCGGCGATTGTGAGCACACAATACGCGAAGGGGCTGGGTAAGACTGTGCCGGAGATCGCTTCCCTGCTCCCGGAAACTGAGGCTATCGACAAAGACAGATTCTCCTGTTTTGGTAGTGACGTTTTCTGCACACTGCTGAAGCGGTTGCCGGGGAACCGCAACACTCTGTTGCTATGCGGCATGGAAAGCCACATTTGCGTGATGCAGACGGCGCTGGCGGCTCTGCGCGAAGGCTATCTCGTGCATGTTGCTTCGGATGCGGTCAGTTCGCGAACTGAATGGAATTGGAAGATCGGCCTGGAGCGAATGCGCGCCGCGGGCGCGGTGCTTTCCTCGACGGAAATGATGATCTATGAACTGATGCGGTCCTCGTCGTCACCGGCGTTCAAGGAGATGCTGCCGTATCTGAGGGGATAGAACATCCAGCTAGATTCGCCACCACAGGGATTGTCATCTCGATCGAAGCGAGGGAAGGCAGGAATAGGCCTAAAGCACCTCCGAAAAATGCGTTAGCCTTCGGACTCCTTCTTCTTTACCCGGACGACGGTGATCTTCGCGAAGCCCTCTTCGAACGCCGGAGGCTTCAATTTGGCGGCCATGCGGCGCATTACATCTTCAGGAACGACAAGATCGCGGCGCTGGTGGCGATCCAGACAGACTTCGAGCGGCACGTCGAAAAAGACCGCGTGCACTTCGTATTGGTAATCCTTGGCCAGCTTGATCCAGTGTTGCCGTTCCTGCGGCGTCAGGTTGGTGGCATCCACATAATTCATTGGACGCTTAGCGATGAGCCGCGCCTTGAGCATGGAGCGGAGGTTGGAAAACACGAGATCCTGAAAGCGCTGCTCGCGCACGTCGTCGAACAGTAGCGAGCGCACCATGTCGCTCGAGAGTGGGACCACGTTGTGGCGCTTGAACCACGAACTCTTGCCCGAGCCAGGCAGACCAATCGCCAGAACAACCACACCTTTCGGCGGACGTTGCGGCGCCGCAGGAGTCGATGGAACCCTGGGCGCGGCCGCGGCTGAAGGAGTTGCCCTCGGCTCTTCCGCGTCCCCAGCGTCGGGAAACTCTTCCTCCGCGGGCACTACAGGAACGGATCCCTTTACTGCGGCGGGGGCAAAAGCTTGCGCAACTGCCTGCTCGCGTCCGCGGCCACCTCGACCGCGCCCACCGCGACGGCGGCGTCCGCGGCCGGTGTTGGGAGGTCGTACTGCGGCGGACTCCTGGGCTGCAGGCGTTTCTAACGAGGGTTCTTCGGAAGATTGTTCCACCGGGGCTGAAGACGACCTGCGCGCCGGGCGAACATTCTGCGTAGGCGGTGGCTCGGCGGAAACCTCCGATTGTGGCGCCTCGGTCTCAGGAAGCGTGCCGGACGCTTGTTCCGCCTCAAAATAAGCGGGCTGCAATGGCGGGGGCGCAGGCTGGTCGGAGGGCTCAACCGGCGTCTTTTTGCGGCGCTGCAGGCGCTCGCGCATCCATTTACGCATGCAAGGCTTTTAACACAGAAGAGAGGGCGGGATCAATCGACCGGACGCAAGGCGAACCACGCGCGACAGCCGAGTAAACTCCGCTAGAATGTGACCATGACTCAGCCAATCCCCTCCGCAATCCGCGATCAGAAATACATTTCTCTTGGCACATTCCGCAAGAATGGGGCAAAGATCGCGACACCGGTATGGTTTGGCGAGGACGGCGACAAGCTTTACGTGATGACCCTCGGCAAGATGGGCAAGACGAAGCGTATTCGCAACAATCCGCAGGTGACGGTGGCTCCCTGCACGATCCGGGGAAAAGTGACCGGGCCCGATGTTGCGGCATTGGCGCGCATCCTGCCCCAGGAAGAGCAAGCCCACGCGCGACAGACCATCAACCGCAAGTACTTGATGGCCCGGCTGACGTCGCCCTTCAGCAGGGCAGATACTTTTCTGGAAATAAGCTTCCCATAGCGTCGCTGCGGGGGACCAGACCGACCGGGCTCCGTGATGGGAACCGGAGTCTTCCAAATCCCGCGAGCGATCATTTACGCCAGTTCCCTCTCCTGCTAACATCATTTGTCTGTCTACCGGCTCAGGAAGGGTTCTGATGTCGCATTCATAGAAAGATTAGAACAGTAAGATTAAGAACGGAGAGAGTAATGGCAATCAAAGTTGGTATCAACGGATTCGGGCGCATTGGCCGCAACGTTTTGCGGACATCACTCAACGACCCAAACCTGGAATTCGTGGCGGTAAACGATCTCACCGATCCGAAGACGCTGGCGCACTTGCTGAAGTACGATTCCATTCTTGGGAACCTGCCCAACAAGATTTCGGCGACTGCAGACAGTATCACGATCGATAACAAAACCATCCGGGTGTTCAAGGAGAGAGATCCCGGCGCACTGCCTTGGGATTCGGTGGGCGCTCAGGTGGTGATTGAGTCGACCGGGCACTTCACCGACGCGAACGACGCCAAGAAGCACTTGCGGGGATCGGTGAAGAAGGTCATCATCTCGGCTCCCGCGAAGAATGAAGACGTCACACTTGTGCTGGGTGTCAATCAGGAGAAGTACGACGCCGCCAAGCACAACATCATTTCAAACGCCTCTTGCACGACGAACTGCCTGGCCCCGATCGCCAAAGTGATCAACGACACGTTCAAGATTATCAGCGGGACCATGACCACGATTCACTCTTATACAAATGATCAGGTCATTCTCGACTTCCCGCACAAAGACTTGCGCCGGGCGCGAGCCGCGGCGATCAACATGATTCCTACATCCACGGGAGCGGCGAAGGCCTTGAAGCTCGTGCTTCCCGAGCTGGCCGGAAAGCTGGACGGTTTCTCCATGCGGGTACCTACGCCCAATGTTTCGGTAGTCGATCTGGTCGCATGGGTGGAAAAGAAGACGACCAAGGAAGAAGTGAATGCGGCGCTGAAGAAGGCATCCGAAAGCGGGCCGCTGAAGGGCTACCTTGGCTATGAAGAGGAGGAACTCGTGTCGTCGGATTTCAAGGGCGATCCACGTTCTTCCATCGTGGATGCGCCGATGACGCTCGTGGTCGGCGGCAATTGCGTCAAGGTGATTTCCTGGTATGACAACGAATGGGGATACTCGAGCCGGGTACGGGATCTGATTCACTACATCGCCGGCAAGGGTCTGTAACGCTCAATTTGTAGCGCCGGCATCTTGCCGGCTGTCAGGAGTGCGGGCGGTGACCCCTTCGGCTTCGCTCGGGGCAAGCTGCCCGCAGTAGAGCCGCCGGGGACGGCGGCGCTACCTTGATATGGTGCCTGTAACTAAGGACGAACCAGCCAATGTCCAAGCTTTCTATCCGTGATCTCCCACTGAATGGCAACCGCATCTTCATGCGCGTCGACTTCAATGTTCCTCTGGAAGACGGGCGCGTGATGGACGACACGCGCATCCGCGAAACCCTGCCCTCCATCGAGTACGCCTTACGCCATGGGGCCAGATTGATTCTCGCCTCGCATCTGGGACGGCCCAAAGGCAAGGTCAATCTGAAAATGAGCCTGAAGCCGGTGGCTGAGCGGCTGCGCATGGTGCTCGACAAAGAACTGGCGCGTGGCGAAAACGTGGGCTTCTGCCCGGAGTGCGTCGGTCCGGAAGCAGAGGAAGTAGCCACGCAACTGGAAAAAGGCCAAACTCTGCTGCTCGAGAACCTCCGTTTTCATGCCGAAGAGGAAGCCAACGACGAGAAGTTTGCCAAGCAATTGGGAACTCTAGCGGATTTCTACGTAAACGACGCTTTCGGCACGGCGCATCGTGCACATGCCTCCACCGTGGGCATTACAAAGTTCGTTTCAAAGTCTGCGGCTGGCCTGCTTATGGAGAAGGAGTTGAAATACATGGGCAAGGCGCTGCAGCATCCGGAACCGCCGTTTGTGGCGATCCTGGGCGGCGCCAAGGTGAGTGACAAGATCGGCGTGATTCGGAACCTGATGGATAAGATCGATTCGCTAATCATTGGCGGCGGAATGGCCTACACCTTCCTGAAGGCGAAGGGACAGGAAATCGGCAAGTCGCTGCTGGAAGCCGACAAGGTTGACCTGGCGCGGCAGCTGATGGAGGAAGCGAAGAAGCGGAATGTGAAGATCCTGCTACCGATCGATCACGTGGTGGCGATTAAGCCCGAAACCAACGCCGTCGTGCAGCAAATCGGTGAAGGCCAGCCCATTCCGGCCGATCGCATGGCGCTCGACATTGGGCCGAAGACGATCGAGCTGTTCTCGGAAGAAATTTCGCGGGCGCGTACCATCGTGTGGAACGGGCCGATGGGCGTGTTTGAGGTTCCAGGGTTTTCGCGCGGGACTTTCAAAATTGCCCAAGCCGTAGCGGAGAACGTAGGCGCGATCTCCATTGTGGGTGGCGGCGACACGGTCTCGGCGGTGCATGGCGCCGAGGTGGCGGATAAGATCACGCATATTTCCACCGGTGGTGGTGCATCGCTGGAATTTCTAGAAGGCAAGAAACTGCCCGGAGTCGAAGCGCTCACAGACAAGAAGTGATCCATCTTCACCAAGCTTTCGAAGAGTTCAACCATCCGG
>DATHOK010000189.1:0-14895 GCA_035484995.1 Verrucomicrobiia bacterium
GACATTGACTTGCGTGAGCCTTCGGAATCCTCGGTCGATGATGACCTCGAGGTGAAGATGGAACATGGAGAATGGTTGCTGAAGCGTGGCGACTTCCGGGCAAGCTGGAATCCAGAAACCAGCCGAGGCCGGATCCGTCAATCGTGCAATCCCTATGCCATCGATTGCGTCTTGCGCATCGTTCACAGCTTGGTCTTGGCAAGGCAGGGAGGTTTTCTGGTTCACGCCGCCAGCGCGATTCGTGGAGGGAAAGCTTTCTTGTTTTCCGGCGTTTCCGGTGCCGGCAAGACAACAATCTCCCGCCTCGCGCCGCCCGATGCGACGCTGCTAACCGACGAGATCTCATACCTGCGGCGGGAGGGAAATCAATACATCGCCTGCGGGACTCCTTTTGCAGGAGAGTTGGCGCGGGTCGGCGAAAACTGCTCCGCTCCCCTCAGCGCATTCTTTTTGCTCGAGAAAGGTTTGCAGAACCGCATCGAGCCCGTGGGCCCCTCAGAAGCCATCCAGCGGCTGCTGAGAAACATTCTGTTTTTCGCGCACGATCCTGAGTTGGTGAAGCTGGTTTTTCAGTCGGCGTGCGAGTTTGCAAGTTTGGTTCCCATCCGCCGCTTAGTATTCGTCCCTGACCACCGAGTCTGGGACATAATACGTTAGTCGCCACACGCCACAGGAGACCCAGGATGGCCGAAAGATACATCGCACGAAGCAAGGCTATTGCCGCCCGCATGGTAGGGGGCGAGATGATGGTGATGTCCGCGGTGGATTCGACTTTTTTCACGCTCAATGAAGTTGCTTCCACGATTTGGCAGGCAGCCGATGGCCGTACGCCGCTCGCGGAAATCGTGGCTGGTAAAGTCTGTCAGGAATTCGATGTCGATCCGGAGCGGGCGCAACGCGGAGCTAACCGCTTCGTCGACGAACTCTCACAACACGGAATTCTGCTGGTATCAGATCAGCCACTAATCGATTCTTCCCCATCTCCGGAGCGCCCATGAGCCTGATGGCCGAGATGAATCAAAAGGCACTGAATCTGGGCTTGCCCATAAGCGTTCACCTCGATATCACCTACCGCTGCAACGAACGCTGCGTGCATTGTTATCTGGATCACGACGATCACGGCGAGATGACCACGGCAGAAATCATCGATGTGCTAGAGCAACTGGCCGATGCCGGAGTCTTCTTTCTCTCGATCAGCGGCGGTGAAGTTCTCATGCGCCGCGACTTTTTCGAAATCGTGGAGCGGGCGCGGCAACTGCTGTTCAATGTAAAGGTCAAGACCAACGGTGTGATGATCCGCGAGAAGGAAGCCGCAAGATTGCGCCAGCTCGGGGTTGAGCAGGTGCAAATCAGTGTCTACTCGCATCGGCCGGAAGTTCACGATGCCATCACGAAATTGCCGGGATCGCTGAAGCGAACCATCCGCGCGATTCGATTCCTGAAGGCGCAGGGGCTGAAGGTTGTTCTCGCCAACGTTCTCATGGCGGGCAATTTCTCCGACCAGCAGGGCGTGATCGATCTCGCGAAAGAGTTGGGAGTCACCTACACACTCGATCCGACCATCACGCCGAAAATGGACGGAGACAGATCCGTTCTTGCGCTGCGAATTCCTGGGTCCGATCTCAAGCAGGTTTTTCATAACCAGGAACTCGTGGGCAACGTGGAAGAATTCTGCGCCCCTCCGCCCCCGCCCGGCGAAGATGTGATGGATGGTTTCCCCTGCAGCGCGGGCCACACCGCCTGCTATATTTCTCCTTACGGCGATGTGTTTCCCTGCGTGCAATTTCCCCTGCCCAGCGGCAACGTGCGCCGGCAGAAATTCATCGACATCTGGCGCCATTCCCCGCAATTGGAGGAGGTCCGATCGATCCATGCCAGGGACCTTCCGACCTGTTCGACGTGCTCCCATGTGGGAACGTGCACGCGCTGCCCCGGCCTGGCCTACATGGAAGGCAGCATGCGCGGGCCCTCCACCGCGGATTGCGAAAAATCTTTCCAGAGAACCGGCATCCCCTCGGCGAACATGCTGAATCGGGCGGCTGGCGGTTATGCGGGCCCACTGATTCAGATCCAGGCTCTGGCCAACTCATCCCTCGATTCCGCCTTTCCGATATGAAGGTAGTTTGCTCGTAGGCAGCGGCTGGGCGGGTTAGAACTCGAGCGCATTGGATGGCTGAATCGGATGGCTAAATAGGGAGACACAGAGGAGCGTTAACTGTGGATAGGTTTAGAACTCCACGAAACCGATATGCAGCCTTTTTTGCCAGGTACGTCATGCTGCTGCTGGCGTCGCTCGGGCTGGCGACTGGCTTTACTGGATCCTTATGCGCGCAGGGCTTCGCCAGGCCGGATGGTTCAATCCCCGTGCCGATCGATTGGAGCTCAAGGCATGTCATCTTCACCGGCGGCTACACCCCGGAACAGATGGTGAAGACGTGGAATGAGCCGCGGGCTTATGCTCAGTGGCTTCTGCACGGGAATGCGCCTGCCGACTCAGGACTGTTACGCAGGCGGCTAAGGCTGCGGGAGTGGGAAAGGCGGCGGCCAAGTCGCGGCATGCGAAAGGACTGGGCGGTTTCGCTGGGCGGCGGAGGGGTCGCCCAAGGCATGTGGCCCGCCAAGTACTCCTTCAATGTGAATGCGACGCCGAGTTGCACTGCGGATTTCGTAGTATTCCCCGTCAACGCATCGACCGGAAACACGCGCGCGAATGTTGTCGGCACCTTTAGTACCGTCGCTGTGGCCGGTACTGGCACCGTAAAATTCACCGTAACCCCAACCGGCGGAACCGCGGTTTCCCTCAGCTTGACCGCCAGCACTACCACCAATACCGGAACAGACTTTGAGGTGTCCACTGCCGCAGGCGCTGCGGGTGCTGCCAGCAACGCAACCAATCTGGCCGCCGCGATCAATCGTAATCTCAGTGGGACTGCCCTTGGCCGCATCGTCGCCATTGCCTCCACTGCCAACCACGCCGTCACGGTGTACACGCTCACGCCCGGAACACGGGTAGCGCTCACCGTACCCGCCACCGTAACTGGCTTAACCTGGGCCGCCATCACTGCCGGGACGAATGGCTCCCAGGCCAACATCGTCGCCTTCAATCAACTCTACAGCGGGTCGGGGACGCCGCTGTGTCTCACCAATCCGGAATTCATTTTCTCTTATGCCTCAGGTGTCGGACCAGTCGCTACCTCGCCCGGCCTCTCGGTCGGTGGCACCGAAGTTGCCTACGTGGAGAATGACCCGATCATCGGAGCGATTCTGCATGTGCTTACGTTCGGCAGCGGCAGCACCGAGTACGGAACCAGTGCCACTTGCACCGGCAACAACAACGGCGGGGCCACGTTGCCGGCCTGCGCCAACAGCCCGGTGATCCCGGGAAGCACCTCGGGAAGCACGGCCACAGACTTCATGCTTCCATTGGGTTTGGTGGCCGCCAATGCAGCAACTGGAGTGGCTGGAGCGGTAGATAGTTTCTCATCTCCGTTCACCGACTACGCCAACGATACGACGTACGTCGGCGATAACAACGGCTACCTGTATGCGATCACCCCCACGTTCAACGGGACGCCAGCGTATGCGGGGAATTTTCCGGTGCATGTAAACGCCACTGCGCCTGTGTCAGACACTCCCACGAAGGTGACGGCGACCACGACGGTGGTGACGGTCACAGTGCCCAACTCGGTTAGCATCGGAGAGTTGGTTACCATCGCGGGCGTAACCGCCAATGGCACCAACTGCAGTGCGGCTGACGCCGCTGCCATTAATGGACCGCAAACCCCTATTACCACTAGCGCAACCCAGTTAACTTTCAACGCTGCGATACCCGCTGCGACCGCTGGCGCCGGGTGTACTGTCACCGGTGCAACTGTCACCCAGGGATCGAACTTCCTCTCATCCCCGGTAGTGGATGTAGGTAACACCGGCAATATTTTTATCGGCGATAGCAGCTCTAACTTTTATGAAATTACCCAGGCGGGAGTTACGGAAGCGACACTGGCGCTCGGCGTTAACGGGGGTACGAACAAAAGCACGATCAATGGCGGCATTCGCGACGGCGCTATTCTTGACTCGACGAACAGCCTAGGTTATGTCGTGAGCGCATGCAGCCCCAATACCTCCGCGGCCAGCGGCGAGACCGACACCGGTATAGCGGGCAACACAGGTCTTGTCCAATTCAGTTTCACCAGCAACACCCTGACCACGGTTACCATCACGGGCCTTGACACCGGTGCGAACCAAAGCTGCACGGTCGCGGGCTTTCCCGTATACGCCCCTACCCCGGACAACCGCTACTTTACCTTGGGAATCGGCAGCGCCACCGAGGCAAGCAACGGAGAGATCATTGGAGCGGCCTCCGGCACGGGCGGCCAACAGTTAAAGCCCTTCTCATTCGTGAGTTCGGTTCTACAACCAGCACCCTTGGGGGAACCTCAGATGGGCACCGCCCCCTCGGTCGTCTCGCCCCTCACCGAGTTTTATAACGCCTCGGTTGGAGTGGACTACTTGTTCGTGGGGGTAAATGTGAATCCCACCGAACTGTATGCGATCGCGCTGCCCAGCCCGCTTGAAATTGCCCAGGGCCTCGCGCCCGCAACGCTAGCGACGAACACGACCGATGTCGCTGGTGGCACCAGCGGCATCATTGTGGACAATGACTCTACAGACGGGCAGGCGTCGAGCATCTACTTCGGCACGCTGGCGACGTCAACCACTATTTGCGGAACCACTGCCGCGTACTGCGCGGTCAAGCTAACGCAGGCCGGGTTGCAGTAGTTCGCCGCTCGCGGGCCTTCCCCTGGGTGCGTTGATTCGAAATCCACTCCCTCGCTAACTCATTGCAAACCCAGTTGCTTTCGGCAGGGGACGGTCTGCTCCCGCCTGTGGATCCGGCGCCGACGCACATAGGTCACACCACGTCAGGTTGGCGTTAACGACGTTAAGTTACCGAAGTAAGACCCGACATTCCCAAACCGCGGGCGAAAATAAGAGCGTCATAATCTGAAATCTTGAGGAGATATGCGATGCGAGGGTACCGGTTCTCTTGGTTCTGTGTGGCGGCAGGGCTCCTGCTGGGCGTTCCGCTTTCCGGGCAAGCCGGGATGGAGACGACCTCGCCGGTCGATGCGAGCCACGAACAGGCGCACCTGGGGTATCCGCAGGATTGGAGTTCGCGGCACCTGTTGATGCCGGGCATGCGAGCCGAGAAGGTGCTTGCAGCGGGTGCAGTGCACGATCCTCGCTATGTTTACAACATGGTGATGCGGCAAGTGGCCGTGGAAAGATCAAGACCAAGAGCGCGGCGCCTGCCGCGCGACACCAAGATCGACTGGGCGGTTTCTCTCGAGAACGGGTACGTTCCCCAAAACCAGTTTCCGGCGAAATACCAGTTCGATGTGGTGGCGGAGAACTGCAACTCTGATTACATTGTCTTTGGGCTGACCGTGGCCGGGACTGGGACACAGGCTAACCTGGTGGGGATCAATAACCTCTACACCGGGGCCAGTCCGGCCTGTAACGGCGGATCGCCCTGGGTGACGTTCGCCTACAACACAGTTACGCAGACGGGTGGGCAGATTAAAACGTCGCCGGCGCTTTCGGCCGACGGAACCAAGGTTGCGTTTGTGGAGAGCACGAGCGCAGGCTCGTACTTCCACGTTCTGTATCTGCCGAATCCAATTCCGGCGCCGCCAGCGCAGTCCGGTTCGGTGCTGAGTCCGCTGACCCCCACTTCGTGCACAACGCCCACGACGGCAGGGTGTATGACGACCCTCGCCATCGAAGCCAGCGCAACCAATTCGAATTCCTCGCCCTGGGTCGACTACAACACGGATACGGCTTATGTGGGTGCCGACAATGGCGTGCTCTATAAGATCACGCCGGTATTTGGAGGCGGCACGCCGGCGCTGGTCAATGACTCAGCCAACTGGCCGGTCACGGTCTCGACCAACAAATACAACACGATATTGACTGCTCCGGTGGTGGATGATAATGCTGGCTTGATTTTCATCGGAGACGGCGAGGGATACCTGTATTCCGTAAAACTGGCCAGCCCGGCAAAGACCTACGCAGCACAGCAGACAATCGGCTGGGTATACGACGGAAGCGGCGACGGAAGCGGACAGCCGGGGACTGGTATTGTAGATCCACCGATTGCGGTCACCGATCCCGCCAACTCCACAACCGACCAGGTGTTCGCCTTTACTGGATGCAGCATTGTGCAGGGCATTGGCGGAGCAGTTACGCAGGTTGCAGCGAACTTCACGACGGGTTCGCCAACCGCAAGCAATACAGTGGACTTGGGGTCGGCGAGCGGCGACGGAGACTGCACGGGGAAAAACGTTCACGCCGGAGCATTTGACAACGCCTTCTGGCTGAACGGGTCGACATCCGGGCACATGATCGCCTGCGGATTCGTGGAATCAGGAGGCGCTCCGGCAGATCCAAAGATGTATTTCTTCCCCTTTGCCAGCCACGTCATTACCAGCACCGGCTCGACCACCTTCCAGGTAAGCACCACGAAAGGGGACGAGTGTTCACCATTGACCGAGTTTTACAATGGCCTAACGGATCAATTGTTCTTCGGGGTGGGATCTACCGCCGATGGATTCCTGGAGAGCTCGACGATTCTGGCAGGGTTGGCCACGCCGACCTGCTCCGGAGCGCCGACCTCCAGTTGCGTGACCTCGCCGAAAGCTCTGGGAGGAACTAGCGGAATCGTAATCGACAACGAACTGTCGAACGGCGGGTCAAACATTTACTTCTCGACTATGGCGGCGGGGTCGGTGAACGGCCAGAAGTGCAACGTCTCAGGCGGAGCAGCCAATCCGCATTGCGCCGTGAAGTTGACCCAGTCGGCTTTACAGTAAGCGTCGTCAAAAACATGGAGTCATTGATTTACGCCGCTGGCGAGAAAGCCGCCATCCACCGGAAGCAAAGTGCCGGTTACGAAGCTGGCAGCGTCGGACGCAAGAAAGACCGCCGCGCCAATCAACTCATCGAGTTCGCCGAAGCGCTTCATTGGCGTGCGGATCAGCACTTCCTCCCCTCGCGGGGTTCCCATTAACAGCTTTTCGCTGAGGGCGGTACGAAAGTAGCCCGGCGCAATCGCATTTACACAAACCCCATGTCGCGCCCACTCGATGGCCAGTGATTTCGTCAACGAAGCCACGCCCGCCTTACTCGCGCAATACGCCGCAACTTCAAAAAGTGCCAGGAATGAGCCCATCGAAGCAATGTTGATGATGCGCCCATACTTGCGCTCGATCATGTGCCGTCCAAACACCTGGCACGCTCGCAACGTACCCGTCAGGTTCGTGTCGATGAGTTTGTCCCAGTCGGCCTCAGAGAAATCCAGAGTGGGAGCACGCTGGTTGAACCCAGCAGCATTGAGAAGAATGTCCACCTTTCCGAACGCCTGGACGGAAGCTTGCAGCAATTTCTCCAGCGATGCACGGTCGGCCACGTCGCAAGTCACGCGCAGCGACCGGCGGCCGATACGCTCGATTTCTCCCGCAATCACATTCACAAGCTCCATACGGCGCGCGCTGGGCACGACATCAGCTCCGGCTTCGGCCAGTCCGCGGGCAAGCGTACGGCCGATTCCAGAGCTGCCCCCAATCACCACTGCCACTTTACCGTCGAGATCGAGCGGTCTATATCCCATGATTCCTGGTGTTCCCCATGTGTGATTGTTCGCGAAGCGTGCGTCAGGAATTAACCATCACCTGCGATTCATCTCTGAGCGCATTCTGCAAACCCGGACTCAGCAGGGAAGCCGAGGCCTGGTCGAGATAGACGGTCGCGCTGGGATGCCTGCGTAGAATCGATGCCGGCGCCATCGGGCTAATCGTACCCTCAAGGCAAAGTTTGACTGCTTCTGCCTTGCGCGGGCCAGGTACAACCGCCAGAATCTCCCGAGCTTTCAGAATCTGGCGCGCCGACATCGAGATCGCCCGTTGCGGCACCTGCGAAATATCGGCGAACCAGGCCTCGCCCACTTGCTGTTGCCGACAGGCCTCATCGAGGTTCACGATGATATACGGTTCTTCCGTCTCAAAGTCGGCCGGTGGATCGTTGAATGCGATGTGGCCGTTCTCGCCGATCCCAAGAAACGCTATATCGACGGGCATCGATGCCAGCTCTTTGCCAACGCGCTTCACAACTTCTGAAGGATCTGCCGTATCACCGTCAAGCAGATGGTAGTGGGTAATTCCGGTTTTTCGCACCAACTGCTCCAGCAGCATCTTGCGAAAGCTTCCTGGATGTGTCAGCGGCAAGCCGATGTACTCGTCGAGGTGAAAAACCTCCACCTTCGACCACTCGATCTCCGGCACTTTGGTCAAAGCATCCAGAAATTCCAGCTGCGACGCTGCGGTCGCAGCAATGATTCGAGCCTGGCCATGCTCGGCGATGGCGCGGCGAATCGCCACTGCCGCCTGTTCGGCAGCCGCCCGCCCCAGCGAGACTCGATCACTGAATACTCGGATCAGCATGAAGAATGCTCCAGTTTGCCGGGCAGAATTGTGCCTCTGGAGTCTGGCAATTATACAAAGAGCGTGGCCAAATCTATGCCAGCTTGAATCGGAGTTTCATTCCGTGAAAGCCACCGACACGGTGCATAGCAGAAGTGCGACGATTTAATGTATGACTTTACCGGAGGGACGGCGCTCAAGTCCTCCGAAGGGTACGCCATGAAAAACAGCCTGCACTTCATTCTTCAATCCAAGTTGAGCAAAACGCTAAGCACAATCATTCTTGTGTGGATTGCGCTCGGGCGCTCCTCAAAGGGAGCAGCGCAAACCATTCTCGTCGACGCCACTCCCACTCACGTGGTAAACACGTTCAGCCCTCTTTACGCACTGGGTTCGACCGTCGACCGCGTGCCCAGCAACGCGACAGACATGTTCTTCCGTCCGGATCAGATCAAGCAGGTCCTCTCGGCCGGATGGGGTGTCATCAGCTACCGCCAGAACACAGATTTATTCGTGCAGGCCTGGCACTGGAATCCCAGAGGTGCCTGGAGCGATCCCGCCGGCAAGGGATATTTCACCGGTGATGCGACTCCGACGAACGAAATGATTCGCCACTCGTATGGCTATTCTCTCCGTCACCGCGGCTTCACGCGAAACGGAGGATCGGAGTTCGACGGCTTCTCGCGCCTCGACGATGGAGACCTCGAGTCCTACTGGAAGAGCAATCCCTATCTCAGCAAGGACTTCACCGGAGAAGACGATTCACTGCATCCGCAATGGGTAGTCATCGCCCTCGACAAGAAAGAAGACATCAACGCCATTCGCATCGCCTGGGCAGAGCCCTACGCGCAAGCCTACGAAGTGCAGTATTGGGTAGGCGACGGCGATGCCATGGATGATCAGGACAAAGGAACATGGAAACCGTTCGCATCAGGAAATGTAACCGATGGAAAAGGCCGCACCGCCACGCTGCGTCTCGATTCCGCAACCGTTGCCACTAAATTCGTGCGCGTGCTGATGACCCGCTCCTCGAACACCTGCGACACTCATGGTTCTGCCGATCGCAGAAACTGCGTTGGCTACGCGATCCGCGAGGTTTATCTCGGAACCATCGACGAGAAAAATGAATTCAAGGATATTCTTCAACACTCGCCTGATCAGAAACAAACGCTGACTCTGTGCTCATCGGTCGATCCGTGGCACGAGCCTTCCGATCTCTATCTAGCGCCAGACCGCATGGAATCAGGCGATCAGCCCGGCTTTGACCTGTTCTTCACCAGCGGAATTACTCGCGGCCTGCCTGCCATAGTTCCCATAGCCATGTTGTACAGCACTCCCGAAGACGCGGCCGCGCAAATGGCATACATCAAGGCGCGCGGTTATCCCGTGTCGTACATTGAGATGGGCGAGGAGCCAGACGGCCAATACATGCAGCCCGAGGACTACGCGACTTTGTATTTGCAATTCGCCGCGGCTCTCCACCGGGTCGACGCGAATTTCAAGCTCGGCGGACCCGTCTTTGAAGGCGTCACCGAGGACATCAAGGCCTGGCCTGATGCGCAAGGCCGTACTTCCTGGCTCAGCCGCTTTCTTGACTATCTGAAGTCTCATGGTCGATTGCAGGATCTCGCCTTCATGTCGTTCGAGCACTATCCCTACGATGGATGCGAAACGCCCTGGGAAAATCTTTATCAGGAACCAGAGTTGATCACTCACATCATGAAGGTCTGGCGCGACGACGGATTGCCTCCTGGAATCCCGCTGCTCGACACCGAAACCAACGACCACGGCGGCGAGGCCGCGGTCGATATCTTCGGAGCACTATGGCTGGCGGACTCTTTTGGAGGATTTCTAACCGCCGGCGGGCAATCGACGCACTACTATCACGATCTGTCTTACTCACCGCCTCATCCGAACTGTGCGAACAGTTGGGGAACTTATCACATGTTCATGGTCGACGATCATTACCAGATTCAGCAAAAGACCGCTCAATTCTTCGGCGCGCAACTCATCACCGAGGAGTGGGCGGAACCCAAAGACGCCCAGCACAAACTCTACGCCGCTTCCACCGACGTGAAAGATTCCGACGGACATGTGGTGGTCACGGCTTATCCTCTGCAACGCCCGGATGGCCAATGGTCTGTCCTGTTAGTTAACAAAGATCACGACCACGCTCATCAGGTTCACCTCATATTTCATGACGCAGTCAGCAACCGTGACAGATTCTTCACGGGGCCGGTGGCGATGATCACATTCGGCAAGGCGCAATACCAGTGGCACGCCGCCCGCAAGAAGGGTTATGCCGATCCCGACGGTCCACCTGCAACCTCGCAGCTTAAAGGTGGAGAGAATGCTATCTACGACTTGCCCGCCGCTTCTCTGACTGTGCTCCGAGGAAAATTGCAGTCAGCAGAGGATCGCAGCGGCAAATGATTCTCAGTGACACCCTTTTCGGATGGCGATGAGCGAAACCTGCTCTAGGTCAGGATAGTGCCCGTCTTTGTCGGCGGTGCGTTCCGCTGGTGCGATCTGCTGGACGGTCGTCCGCGCCGGCAGTTTGCCGTGAAAATATTTGACATATACGTCGTCGAATTCAGGTGTGTCCGCCAAATTGTCGAGGTAAACAGTCGTAGAGACGACCTGGCAGAAATCCATATCGGCTTCTTCAAGATTGTCCATCTGGTTGCGCATCGTCTGCCGGAGCTGGACGGCTGCAGTCGACGTATAAACTCCGCCGTTTGCTCCCGGGATGAAACCACTCTTCGCAGAACAATACAGCGTATCTCCCGCAAAAACACAGGGGCTAGCCGTAGGGCTCGGAGGCATGTTCCTGGGTCGCACGGCCCGCCGCTCCTTCAAGTCGCGAACCGCAACGCCTGTGTACTCGATCTGAGCTCCGCCGGGCAGGCTCGCGACCTCGATCGTAGCGCGTGCCGGAGTATTGCCGAATTCGAACCGGCTTGCATAGTGTTGATTCATGACTCGCGCCGGGAAGTTCGCAGTCAAGTAGGGATTGACGAAAACCATGTGACCGAGGTCGAGTCCAGCCGCTTCCACCACGGCCTTCATGCGGTCCAGCGCAAAATCCACCTCCGCCGCCGGATCGTCCGAAGCCTTGTCGCCTGCGGAGGCGATCGCAGGCAGCGCAGAAACAAACAAGCGATCACGGGTGAGGATGCCCGGCGAAAATGGTTCGTCCGATTTGTAGCCCGGCGGAGAAACGGCGCGCCGTTCCGAGAGGTTGCGTACTGCGACCGCGTTGATCGCAATGGCGGGATCAGGAAGCGCGGCAACGCCGAGCACAGCCCGAGCCGGCGGAACCTTCCCAAAGAACTCGCGGTAAACATGGTTCATGTCTTCGTATTGACGAATATCGGTCAGGTACACGGTGGTGTAGACCACGTGATCCATCGTCAACCCCGCACTCTCAACCACCGCTTTCAAGTTATTGAGCGCCTGCCGAACTTGCGCCGCGAAGGTCGCGGGCAATTCACCATCCCCGCCCCGGGGCCCTTGAGCCGAAATGTAGACGTAGTCTCCCGCATCCACACTAGAGGAGCTAGCGCGATGACCCTCAGCAGATTTCTGCGGAGAACCGGCTGCCTGTGCATGCAGGCTGACGGCAGACCACAGCAACAATCCAACCAGGAATGTTTTCATCAAGCCTTCCGAAAGTATTTTAGGCATGGGCGAGTGCCAGCCGGACGCGATTCTACGCAGCTCCTTTTCCCTTTTGTGCGCCTCCCAGAATGCCGCGCAATCGTTGTCCCACGATGATCTCTTCGCCAGGCTGAATCGTCATCGATACCAGTTCGATGTGGGTCGCTTGCGGCCGTTCCTTCCGGGTCGGGTTCGGCTTGCCCTCGCGAACCGTTTTTACCAGGCTGGGATTATCCGCCCCGAGCACTTCAATGACGGGATCGCCGGCACGGAGAGCCTGCACACAGTCGGCAATGGTGAATCCCCAAGCTTTCTGATCCCAGGAGATTTTCAGCGTCGGATAACGGTTTCCATCATCCGGGATGTAGATACTCGTCTCCACCCCCGGCACCGTCTCCACCAGCTTTCTGATGTTGTCGACCCGGTCGTTCCACTCGCGGTAGAGTTTCTTTTCGTCCAAGCTCAGCCAAGTCTCAAGCGCGACGAGGCAGCCGATCATTTCTTCTTTCCCAACCTTCATGGGACGGCACACGGCGCCCTCGCGCGGGCTGGAATTCATGATGGCAGCCTCGATCAGATCCTTTCGGCCGAGAAGCACTCCGCTGCACTGCGGCCCGCGCAATCCCTTCCCGCCGGAAAATGTGTAGAGGTCAATTCCCATGCGAGCGTACAGCTTGGCATTGTCAGCCGGAGGAATCCCTGCTGCATCGTCGAGCAGCATCGGCACCTTATGATCTTTCGCGATTGCAAGTTCCTTCTGCAATTCATCGCCGAGGTGTGTGGTGTAGATCATGGCGGTGTTCGAGTTGATCGCATTGGCAAGCTCTTCCGGCGAATACGTGAGCACCAGCTTCGCGCCCGTCAACCGGATCGCGCTATCGAAAGCGCTTCGGCCCCCGCACATGATCACTTCATTCTTCAAGCCGGTGGTGTCGGGCAGTTGCCAGATCAGCTTGTCGTCGGTGCCGGCCATGCATCCAGCGGTTGAGACTGCCATGGCGCCGGCCGCGCCGGAAGTGATCATTCCAGACTCGGCCCCGGTGAGTTCCGCCAACCGCCGCCCAATGCCATGCTGTAAATCGATCACGTTTACGAAATATTTCCCAGCTTCGATCTGCGCTTCGTGAACTTCAGGAAACTCCAGAGAGCCGCTGAGGTAGGTCCACGTCCCGCGACAATTGATAACGGTTTTGACTCCCAGGCGGCTGTAGCAATTCTCCCGCGGATCTTTTCCTACGGCGCTCGCGGCCTTCGCGTAAAGGTCCGCGACCGCGATCTGGCTCAGCAGCGGAGCCGCCGCTGCCCACTTCATAAACGATCGCCGGCTAGGTTTCATGGCATACATTTCGACACCTCCAGAATTGATAAGTAGGATTGACCAGCTACTCCTCATCTTCATGCAAAGGGACGCGTGCTCGAACCGCCAAAATATATGCCTTCGCCCCCGGTTTGTTTTGATTGTAGAAGCCGACTGTGCAGTTTGGACGAAAGTAATAAGCGTCTCCCGCCTTGGCGGAATAGCGGCCCTCGACACCGTCCATTCCACTCCCGGCGACCATTTCGCCCTCGCCATCGATCACGAGATAAATTTCTTCCGCCGCCTCGTGATGGTGAGGCCAGTTTGTGCCTCCCGGAGTGAAATCCATCCAGAAAAAACTGTCCATCACGTAGGCCTCGTCGATCAGGTCACGCTTTCCAGAGTGCAGGCCAACTAAAAGTTTGTACAAAACCGAATTGGGATGCCCGCTGACCGTTTCCTCTTTGGCGTCTTCCAGGTTCGCGACCTTCGGATTTGCGGACGGAGCGCCGATCGAAATCGATTTCGGAATCTTGAACCCCATCACCATCACGCGCAGCGGCTGATCGGAATTGTTCGATATCGAATGTTTCGCACCGGGCGGCAAATACGTGAAGTCATGCTTGCGTACTACCTGAACCTGATCTTCATAGTGCAGCAAGCCGATACCTTCGACCACAAAATAGATCTCCTCCTGGCGGTCGTAGGCCACCGTCTGGCAACTCCCGTGAGCATCCAGAGTGGCTTCCCCGAAACGGGCTACAGTTTGCAGAGATCGATTGTCCTTGTCACCCTCGCCGAAAATTGGACGGTAGTGGCAAGTCTGAGAAGCGAGATCGGACCTCGCCTCCGCCAGTTCGGGAACGTAGCGATGCAACCATGTGGGATCCACCGGATGGTCTTGCGCGCGAAGGCCCTGGGATAACAGCAGAGATAACAGCAGAGACAGCAGCAGTAGTTTGTTCCGTGCTCCGGATTCCACAACGGACTTCGCCCTCACCCCGTCTTTATTCCTGGGCATAAGGCTCCTCATCTTTTCCCGAGTGGGCCTCGTGCAGAATATAGCTGACGAGATCATCAAGCTCAGTTCCGCTGAGCTGGCGTCCGTAATCAACAGGCATAGAATCTTCAGACTTCCGCTGCACCGAGACCAGGCTGGATTTCATAAGCAAATAAAACCGCCCGTCTGCATCCTGCAGTTGCATCGAGGCGTTGTCTTCATTCCTAATCATGCCGGAGAACTTGCGCCCGTCCTGTCCAACCACAGTCGCGGTCTCTTGCTGTTCTCCGCTCGGCCTGAGAATCGCGTCGCGAATCTCGTTCCCCGGATGATCTCGCGCAAACCCCGCAAGATCCCAAGCGACGAACTGACCCCGCTGTCCGATCTGGTGACAGGCTGAACATCCGGCCTTCCCGAAGAAAAGATCCTTACCCCGGACCGGATCGCCGGGCGCAGAGTCC
>DATHOK010000190.1:0-8168 GCA_035484995.1 Verrucomicrobiia bacterium
AAGGCTCCGCGAAGACGTTCAATCTAGCGAGCGACTTGCTGGACCGGCTCAAAGCCTGTAAACAGCTTTCCGAATTCTCGGCGGCTGAAGATTGGGTCTTTGCAAGCCCGGTCAAACTCGGCAGACTACCTTACTCCTACACCGGCGTGTGGCGGGAGCTGGAGCGAGCCGCAAAAATCGCGGCAATCGGCCATCTAGGCACACACGCTTTCCGACACACCTACCGCTCATGGCTTGACGCCGTGGGCACTCCCGTGGCCGTGCAGCAAAAAATGATGCGCCATGCGGACATCAGAACCACATTCAATGTTTACGGCGATGTTGTAACGGATGAGATGACTACCGCGAGCAGCAAAGTGGCTCAGCTTGCTTTCCCGACCAACGGAGCGCAAACAGAGCGCAAAGAGGGCTAACCCATTGAAAGAATGGCTCCTCAGGTAGGACTCGAACCTACAACCCTTCGGTTAACAGCCGAATGCTCTGCCATTGAGCTACTGAGGAGTGTGGTGAAGTGCGCGGTGCGCGCGCTTGCCTGATTATCATAGCATCCCGCTGCAGAGTCTGAAAATACTGTATGGCGCTTGATCGCGCCTCCATCTGCTGTTTGGGTTTTGGTAGTCTAGCCGGTTCCGGATTTGCTGCGAGGTGGTTATGGGTGTGAGGTTCCGGTTGATCTGGTTTCCTGCTCTTATGTTTTTCATGTCGGCTGCGGATTATGCACAGACTTCTGCGCCGGTTGGTCCTCCTAAAGCCGAGATGCGGCCGCTTACAGAAAATCTGTATGGAACTAAGATTGTTGACCCGTACCGATGGCTCGAGGATGGGAGTAGCGCTGACACGCAGAAGTGGGTGGCGGGGGAGATTGCTTATACGCGCACGGTGCTCGATCCTCTGGCGGGCCGTGATTTGATTCACAAGCGGCTTACGGAATTGCTTGGCATCGGGAGCATTGGCGTACCGCGGATTGCGGGAAAGTATTACTTCTATACGCGGCGAGAGGGGATGCAGAACCAGCCGGTGCTTTATGTGCGTGAAGGACTCGACGGAAAAGACCGCGTTTTGGTGGATGTCAACCAGCTCGCGGCCGATGGCACCGTCGCCCTGGATTGGTTCTATCCCGCTGAGCACGGGAAATATGTGGCTTACGGGACTTCGATGAGCGGGTCGGAGATGAGCACGCTCCACATCATCGATCCCAAGACCGGCAATATTTTGCCCGACACGATTGAGCGCACGCGGGCGGCCAGCATTGCGTGGTCGCTCGACAGTTCCGGTTTTTATTACACGCGGTATCCCAACAAGGGGGACGTTCCGGAGGGGCAAGAGCGCTACAACCGGCATGTGTTCTATCACCTGTTGGGAACCGATCCTGCGACCGATCCGCCGATCTTTGGCGAGGGGCGCGATCCGGAGGATTGGCCGAGCGTGAGTCTGGACAACGATGGCAGCCTGCTTCTGATCTCGGTGGCGCAGGGCTGGACCAAGACTGAGCTGTTCTTGATGGATACGAGAAAAGGCACGCCGCCCACGCGCATCACTACCGGCAAGAACTTTCTTTACAGCGCGACCCTGTACAACGGACGGATTTACATCGTCACCAATGAAGACGCTCCACTCTACCGTGTCTTCATGGCGGAGGCCGGCAATTATGAGCGCGACGATTGGCAAGAGATCATTCCGCAGGCAGGCGGAGTTTTAAAGGATGCTGAGCTGTGGGGCGGGAAGATTTTTGCGCAATACGAGCAGAACGCTACGTCACAACTTAGAGTTTTCGATCTAGGGGGCACTTTGCTCGGCAACCTGGCGCTGCCGGCGATCGGCAGCGTTTTCGCGTGCCAGGGAAAATGGGACCGCGACGAGGTCTTCTACGGATTTGAGTCGTTCACCATGCCGCCTTCGATTTATCGGTACGACCTGAAGAGCGGGACCACAACGCTGTGGGCTAAGGTGGATGCGCCTGCGATTGATCCTGCAGCCTTTGAAGTCGAACAGGAGTGGTTCCACTCGAAGGACGGGACGCGGGTGCCTATGTTCGTCGTTTCTAAAAAAGGATTGAAGAAAGACGGACAGAATCCGACGGTGCTTACGGGTTACGGCGGGTTCAACATCAGCCTTACGCCGGCCTTCGAAAGTGACATTTATTTGTGGCTGGAGCATGGCGGGGTTTACGCCGTCGCCAATTTGCGCGGCGGGTCCGAGTTTGGTGAAGACTGGCACCGGGCCGGCATGCTGGATAAGAAACAGAATGTCTTTGACGACATGATCGCGGCGGCGGAGTATCTGATTTCGGAAAAGTATACGGACAAGGGTCATCTTGCGATTTGGGGAGGATCGAATGGCGGGTTGCTGGTGGGGGCGATGATCACGCAGCGTCCTGATTTGTTTCGGGCTGCGGTTTGCGACGTGCCGCTGCTCGATATGCTGCATTACCAGAACTTTCAGATTGCCAGGCAGTGGATTCCGGAGTATGGCACGGCGGAGGATCTCGCGCAGTTCAAATGGCTTTATGCTTATTCGCCTTATCACCATGTGAAGGCGGGGACGGAATATCCTGCAATTTTATTTACGACTGCGGATAGCGATTCGCGGGTCGATCCTATGCATGCGAAGAAGATGACGGCTTTGATGCAGGCATCGGCGGCGAATGGGGGGAGCCGAGTGCGGCCAATTCTGCTGCGGATTGAAACCAAGGCGGGGCATGGGCCAGGGACACCTGTCGGCAAGCAGGTCGAGGAGAATACGGATGCTTATTCTTTTTTATTTTGGCAGTTGGGGGTGAAGTAGAGTCCGACACTGAGCGAGACTTCGGCGTTGCTTGGGGCGGGCTCCGACACGGAGCCTTCAGTGTCATCGCTTTCTGATCCAGCGCTGAAGTCCGTCGGATAAAAACTCTCGGCCTACGGCTGAACGTTAGTCACGCCTTCGTCGCTGGGTTTCGGGAAATGCCTCTCGTACCAAGCGATAGATCGGTCGGTTGCATCGATCTGATGTTTGACCTCTGAGAGGCCATGGCCTTCTCGGGGATAGCGAAGGAAAACCGTCTCGACGCCCGCATCTTTAAGCGCAACGAAAAGCTGTTCGGCTTCCGCAATGGGAACATCGTTGTCGTTCTCGCCATGGATGATGAGGGTTGGCGTATGAGCGGCAGCGATATGCTTCAGCGCTGAGCGCTCCCATGCGACATCCATCAGGTTTCCCTGATGCAGGAATTGTCCAAATTCCATTTCTTCGTATTGATTGTAGTAAGTCATGTAGTTGTAGCTGACCAGATTTGCGATCCCCGCGGTCGGAATCGCCGCCTTGAATTCATTGGTCTGCGTGATGAGCCAATCGGTCAGCTGACCTCCGTAGCTCACTCCCTCGATCCCCATGCGTTCGCGGTCAATCCACAAGTAGCGGCGTACTGCCGCACTAACGGCGTAAAGAACATCCTGGCCTTCATTGCCGTCCTGGTCGCCGAAAACGGCATCGGCAAACTTCTGGCCATACCCTATGGAGCCGCGATAGTTCACATTGAGCACAGCGTAACCGTGCGCGGCATATACCTGATTCTTGAAGAAAAAGCCGGGACCATTCTGTCCGTGCGGTCCGCCATGAATCACCACGATGAGCGGATGCTTGGACGTGGCAGTCATGCCGATGGGCTTGGTGAGGAACGCTTCCACTTCGAACCGGTTGTCGTTGCTGACAAAAGTAAAGGATTCAACCTCGGCGATGGGTTTGCCTGCGAGAAGTTCCTGGTTGAGGTCCGTGAGCTTACGCGATGCGGCAGAGCCGGATTTGTAGTAGAGCTGTGAAGCATCACGGAGTGTAATGAACGCGTAGGCGACCGCGCCGTTCTTGCCGACGGACCAGCCGGAGACGACACCGGCATCTTTGACGATGTATTCGGGCGGTCCGCCGGAGACAGGCAGCCGCACCAGGTGATTGCTGCCGCGTTCCGCCACTGTGAAATAGACGGCGCTGCCGTCGGGAGCCCACTGCGGCGCGCCCTGGCGATTGTCAATGACGTTGCCGATTTCGCGGCGATTGCCGCCATCCGCGTTCATCAGCCAGACATGCGTGTCTTCCATGGTGGTTTCGCGATCCGTGAGGCCTCGGCGCGTGCCCAGATAGATAATCGATTTGCCGTCGGGCGACCACAACGGATCGTATTCGCAATACTCGGTAGCGGTTAGGCGGTGAATGCTGTTGTCAGCGAGTTGCAGGGTGAACAGATCGTAGTTAAAGAACTCGTCCTGATTGGGCTCGCGGTTGGAAGCAAACACGAGTTGCTTTCCGTCGGGCGACCAGTCAATAGAGTGCTCGTCGTAATTGCCGCGGGTGAGCTGACGCACCTGCTTTGAAGCGGTGTCGACAACGAAAATGTGCAGACGCTGATTGTCGTTGAAGCGCGTCATGCCTTCGGTGTAGTCCGGCTTGTAGAGATAACGCGTGATCACCATGGGATCGCCGCTGGCTTCATCCGAGCCTTCGCCGGGCGTGGACGAAACGAAGGCGATCTGTTTTCCATCCGGCGACCACGCAACATCCTTGCCCCTTTCGGGGAGCGGTGAATTCGTGCCGGCCAGCGCGGTCAGGAAAATTGTCCCACTCCCATCCGGATGTGCGATCAACAAGCCGTGTTTGTCTCCCTCCTCACCACGGAACGCGATCCACTTGCTGTCGTTCGACCAGAGTGGAGCGGTGGCCGGGTTCTCGCCACCTAGGCGGACGCTCTTTGCCGTGCTTATGTCCATCACCCAGAGTTGTCCATAGGGCCGCCCGGGGCGATCGCGCATCGTGATCGAATAGGCGATGTAGTGGCCGTCAGGGGAGATCGCTGCGCTGCCGATGGAGCGTAGGCGAGAAAGGTCGCTGCTCGTTAAGACCTGAGCGAAGGCGGGGGTCGCTATAGCGGTTAGAAGCGCGGCACAGGATAAACAGACCGAAACGCGGAACAACATGGCGTTGAAGCGTTGACGCATGGAATCCCCCACTTCGAGTGTGCGTAAATGGGCAACGTCATACTAGGTCGGCACCTCAGGCGTGGTCAATGTGCAGAACCGTGCAGAAACGCCGGGTCATGGGCGGAGCGACCAATTCCGGGCGAGTGGTCGGGAAGTTATCTGGCCGCCACTCATTATGTGATCGCATCGATTGGCGATAAATCCCCATAGCGCACATTGACCAGCCGTCAATTGTTTATAATCAAGCGAGAGGTGCACTATGCCGGATATGAAGAAGGATTCAACAAGTTCACCGCAACAGCCATCAAACAAACGTAGCTCTGACGGGGCCGCCATCTCCGAGCGGTTGGAGAAAGATGCAGATGAAATGGCGGATGAGGCCCAGAAGGTCGAGCAAAAATATGACCAGGAGCACGATATTTTTACGAAGTGAGACCAATGTGATGCGCGTATATTGCAAAAGATAGAGCGTGCTGTTGGTGTCTGTCGATTTCCCGCTTAGCGGCCCGGTTCAAATCCTGGCCTTAAACGCGGGCCTAAAAGGCCGGCTCAGCCCCCGTTTGCTCCCGCGAAGGTATGGAGCTTACCGCAGCTCTGAAGCGCCGCTCTTCGACGGGAGTATCGTCTTTGGGCACGAATTGATCGTGCCCTTCCCGGTTCATCCTTCGCAGATAGAAAGACTAGAATCACCAAGCTAGATCAACTTCAGGGACGGCGCTGCGGTGCGCGGTGGAACGAACTGGCCGTTGTGGATGTCCCGGTGGCGGCAATGATCAGAGCGGTCTCCAAGGTTCGGGGCCAATGGGTTCCGGGTTTCTGTGGCGCATCCAAATGCGAATGAGCAGGTCAAATATATCTAGCATAAGTCTCTCCTTACTTCTTGCAGTGCAGACGGACTGTCCATTGCACGTCAGATTCCTTTACGCAGCGCCGCTCGTCCGCCATGGTGTCGGCTTACGGCACGACTGAACGTCGTGCCCTTCCCGATCCCGCCCACAGCGGCATCGAAAGGGCGAACGCAAGATCAGAGGCAACACACAGATCAACGTCAAGGCAACAGCGGAAGTATCGTTTCACCATGCGAGGTCAGAATCCCTGCTCCTTCGGCTTCGCTCAGGGCAGGCTCTGTCTCTCCAAGGAACGGAGATACGAGGACGGGCACCCGCAGATTTAGAATAGGTCCGCTCAACCTACTTTCCGACCTACGGGAGGATTATCGTGGCGACTTCTAAGGACAGTCTTAAAGATCGACTCAGCCGGTACAAGCAGATCACGATCAGCGTGATGGGGAGGAAGTCGGGGCGGAGGATTTCGATTCCGGTGTGGTTTGTGGTGGAGAGCGATGAACTTCACCTGCTGCCGGTGGCGGGGTCAGAGTCGCAGTGGTACAAGAACCTGCTCAAGAATCCGTCGATTGGGATTGAAGCGCGCGGCGTTGAGGCGGAACTTCGGGCTGTGCCTGTGACCGGGCCCAATGCGGTGAAGGCTGTGGTCGAGAAGTTTCGGGAGAAGTATGGGGCTGAGGATGTTAAGAAATATTATTCGGGGTTGGATGCGGCGGTGTTGGTGAAGTTGGAGTGAGGGAGCGAGTGGCATACATTGAAATCTTGTCAAAGCCGTAGATTTTCTTTCACACTAATTCGCTCTGCCCCAAGCGAAAGCTAGACACGACTCGCCCCGCTGGACGACCATGAAAATGGTAGGACGTGGTGTCCGGGGACTTTATCTCTGAGACATACCTGACCGCAGTTTGTCGGCGATCTCGGACTTAACTCCTTTATCCGAGATATTTTGCAAGCAAGTCATTGGATATCAATATTTTACAAATAGCTCGCCGGATCACAACGCGGCAAGATATTGAAACCAAGAACTTTAGGATGAGGTCTGGTACATTTTTCGATCCAGATCCGTGCTCGCAATAGCGAATCGAGACTGCCGGAACGCGAACCAGAAACGGCACCTCACACACGAAGTAAAGTTAAGTAAAGCTGCGAGAAATATATTGACCTCTTCTGCCTTTCCGTATAGAGTGTGTTGTTCCACGGACATCCGGAGTCTCTGGGTTCTGTTCTGAGCTGCCTCGGCCTGTGATCCCAAACTAGGAAAAACGAGCATCTTCGGACTCCGGTTGCGCATCTATTCCAGTAGGAATTGCGCTAACTCCTTTATAACTCTAGTGGAATCAGTGGCTTAGGACGGCCTTTGGGTTCTGGCTGCGAGCTTGGGGACAGGGGCGAAAGCGAAATGCCCATACTTATAAGGAAGGAGTAAGACAGACATGCGCTCTGATCGTGTGTTTGACGCTTTACAGACGTTGCGGAATCGTTATATGTTATGCCAGCTCGCCTCCAAGGCCACGCGGAAGTTCCACCGGCCCAGCACCAGAATCCAGGAAACGATGAATGGTGTGCTAGACCGGATCGCGGGCGCGGAGCGGCAGGACGTTCTGTCGGAGCCGGAGAATTTTGCTGAGGCACAGAGACGGGCTGCTTAAGCAGCCCCGTCCGCCTGCCCGGTGTTTGTTGTCTTCCCCGAATACCCTCCTTTTGAAAATCTCCCGAAGCCACTGACGAATACGTTTTGGTGCACGGGTTTAGGTGAATCGCTTCTAGGACAAATCATGACCATTGCTGAATTAAAAGAAAAGAACATTACCGAGCTGACCAAGATCGCAAGGACCTTGGAACTGCCCGGAGCCAGCGGACTGCGGAAACAGGATCTGATCTTCAAGATCCTGCAGGCGCAGAGCGAAAAAGAAGGACACATCTTCGCCGAGGGCGTGCTGGAAATTCTGCCTGACGGCTACGGATTCTTGCGGTCGCCGGACTACAACTACCTGCCGGGTCCGGATGATATTTATGTGTCGCCGTCGCAGATTCGCAAGTTTGATTTGAAAACCGGCGACACGATCAGCGGGCAAGTGCGGCCTCCGCATGAGGGCGAGAAGTATTTCGCTCTAGTGAAGATTGAGGCGGTGAATTTTGAATCGCCGGATGAGGCACGAAACAAGATTCTGTTCGACAATCTGACACCGCTCTATCCGCAGGAGCGTTTGAAGCTGGAGACTACTCGCGAGAACGCGAGCGCGCGGGTGATGGATTTGCTGACGCCGCTTGGCAAGGGACAGCGCGGGTTGATTGTTTCTCCTCCGCGGGCGGGCAAGACCATGCTGCTGCAGAATGTGGCGAACTCGATTACGACGAACCATCCGGAAGTGGT
>DATHOK010000191.1:0-17719 GCA_035484995.1 Verrucomicrobiia bacterium
GACAATACTGACTCTCACACCACCAAGATCGGCGCCTGCAACACGGTGGTCCGCGCCCAGGACGGCAAGCTCTACGGCTTCAACACGGATACCTCTGGAGTGGTGCGGCCCCTGGAACGACGCCTGACCACGCTTCAGGACGCAAAGATCCTGGTGCTCGGCGCAGGCGGCGCGGCCCGCGCGGCCGTCTTCGGCCTCAAAGAACGTGGAGCCGAAGTCTTCATTCTGAACCGCAGCGCCGCTCCCGCGCAAAAACTTGCCCGCCGCGCCCACGCGCGTTCGATAAAACGCGCCGACCTCAAGAAGTACGCCTTCGACGTCATCATCAACGCTACCCCGGTCGGCATGGGCAACAGCCGCGAGACTCCTTTACAGGAAAAAGAAATCAACGCGCGCTATGTTTTCGACATGATTTACGATCCCCCCGAAACTCGTCTGCTGCAACTCGCAAAACAGCGAGGTGCGCAGATCATCCCCGGCATCGAAATGTTCGTCCATCAGGCCGCCCGCCAGTTCGAGATCTGGACCGGCAAGCCCGCCCCACAAGATGACATGATGCAGGTTGTAACGCTTGCCCTGCAGGAACGCGCCGCCCGCGCCGCCGCTGCCGTAGCGAAAAAGAAGTAGCATCCGGTTCCGGTTATGGGCGTCGCCAGAACTGCCTCCAATCAACCTGATCAGAAACGCGTCGGTCCGCCGCTTTCTCCTCTGGTTCGGCCTGCTCGCCGGACTTGGCCTGGAGAACAAGCACTCCACGCTGTCTTTCGGGTTCGCGGTTACCGTCGAGTTGCTGCTGACGCATCATAGCAGTGAGTTTGCAAAGAAGTGGATCTGGATCGCCGGCGGCATCGCGATTGTGATCTATAAGAATCTGATCGTCATCCAGTGGAGCCTCGACGATGTGCGCGACAACTGCACATCGTTTCAACCCTTCGAGCACTATGAGCGATTTGGCATGGCAGAGGAAAACCAGCCTATGTATCTCTGCCGCGGGGTTACCTTCGACATCCAGAAAATCTGGCCGCACTCGCATCACTGGAACTAGGGCCATCGGTGCGAAGGAGAAATAAATCTCAGCGTCTACGAACCGCACCGGACTATCTAAGAGGCATGAGCGTTAATACTCTCTTGACGCGGAGTCTGAAACTCGCACATCCCGTGATTCAAGCGCCGCTAGCCGGTGGAGGGGACACTCCCGAACTCGTCGCCAGCCTTTCCAATGCGGGGGCTCTCGGCTTCATCGGTGCGGCTTACCTGACTCCCGGGCAAATCATCGCGACGGCGGCGGCCGTGCGCGCGCGAACCTCGCGGCCGTTCGGGATCAATTTGTTTGTGCCGCTGCCTCCGAGCGATTCGCGCGGAAGGCCGGAGACCATGCTGGCACGCCTGGAGCCGTATTTTGCCGAATTGGGTCTGCCCACTCCATCCTTGCCCAGGTCGACTCCTGGTCCGTTTCACGAGCAATTAGCCGCCGCACTCGAGAGCGGCGCCTCTGTGTTTAGCTTTACCTTTGGCGAACTGCCGGCCAGCGCCATGGAAGCGATTAAAGCCCTCAACATGTTCCTGATCGGCACTGCAACCACAGTCGAGGAGGCTATCGCATTGGAGAGGTCAGGGGTGGACGCCGTTGTGGCACAAGGAAGCGAAGCTGGAGGGCATCGCGGCACCTTCCGGGGAGATTTTGCTTCTGGCATGGTCGGTGGCATCTCTCTCGTCCCCCAAATGGTTGATGCAGTCCGGATTCCGGTGATCGCGTCGGGAGGCATCATGGACGGGCGCGGTATTGTGGCAGCCCTGGCTCTTGGCGCTTCGGCGGTCCAAATGGGCACGGCGTTTCTGACCTGCGAAGAAGCCGGCATTCCCGACGCATACAAGGAAGCAATCCTGACGGCGCACGAAGACCAAACCCGAATTACCCGCGCCTTCTCCGGGCGTCCCGCAAGAGGAATCGTGAACCGGTTCATGGTTGAGGTCGAGTTCAACCAAAGCGACGATGCGATTCTGCCCTTCCCCCTACAGAATTCACTTACTCGCCCGCTTCGAATGGAAGCGGCCAAGCAGGGTAGATCAGAGTTTCTGTCGCTGTGGTCGGGTCAGGGCGTCCGATTAGCGCGCCGGCAACCTGCGGCCGAGCTCGTTGCCCGCCTGGCTAAGGAGATTGATGCCACCATCGCTACCTTGCAGGGATGCAGACGAACGTGAGCTAGGACGAAGTCGTATTACGAGACTGAGTTTTGCAGCTCCCAAAAACCACAAAGCCGGGCTGGTTGGCCCGGCTTTCGCTTGTGGAACTGGTTCGGTCAATCTTGTCTGGTTCAACCTTTTCTGTTCAACCCAGTTTCGACGGCCGGATCAGAATGTCAAAATCAGGAAGCTCTCGCCGCTCGTGCCGCGGGGTCACCGTCCCGCGCCACGAAAATTTCCTACATCACCAACGCGAGGTTCTCCAGTTCATACTGCAGTACTGGCAGGGCGCACCCTGCCATCTCGACCCGACCCGCTGCATCCAGAGCGGCCTTGGGTGATACTCCATAGCCCCGGCCCATCAGGAACACCTGTAGCAGTTCGGCGGCCTCGTAAGAATCGATCATGCCGCCCTGCAGCAGATCACTGCGCAATGCCGCTAGTTCGGTCATGGTGAATCTGTCTTTGTCGTTATTGATTTTCTCGCTCATCTTTTCAAACATGGCCGTCATCACCTCCGATTCCGACCTTGCCGCCACTTTTGCCTATTAGACTCACCGGCAGCCGTACAAGTTGCATGCAATCCGGTTGCCGTCGCTGCCCTCTACTTCCATTTACGGAAAGCAGCCTGTCTTAGATTCATTAACACCAGCGAATACGTGAAGTTGCAGGCAACCCTATCAGGGCTTCCGGTTTCGCCCAAGTGCCGTTGGTAACCCCTGCCGTCTCAATAACTGACACAGAGTGTCATTCCGGGAACGCATGGCGGGAATACACCGAGTTACCTATGGTCTGAGAAAGATACGGAGGGAAGATGTCAGGGCTGTGACTTCACTGTGAAAGATCGACGCTGGTATGCAAACAATGGGGGTGCAAGGCTGTTAGGTTTCGATCTTTGCCTCATCCACCAGCATGATAGGGATGTCGTCCTTCACCGCATACACTCGGTAGCACTGCTTGCACTTCAAGCTCTCAGGATTCTCCCGGTACTCGAGCGCCTGCTTGCACGCCGGACAAACCAGGATTTCCAGCAGCTCCTTGGGAATCATGGTGGCAATTGTACGCCCGGCAAGAATCTAATCACCACAGAGGCACAGAAGCACAGAGAAAACGAGAACGGGGTTTCTCTGTGGCTCTCTGCCTCTGTGGTGAATATTCTTTTCTGCCTTGCTATAGAATCCAATCAAACTATGCCCGCCCGAATCCTCGACGGCACGAAGATCGCAGGTGACATTCGCAACGAAGTAGCCGCGGACGTGAAGACCATGGCCGCCGCTGGCATCCGCCCCGGGCTGGCTGTCGTTCTCGTCGGCCATAACCCGGCATCGGAGATTTATGTGCGTGGAAAAGTCAAGGCCAGCGAGCAGGTTGGCCTTTACAGCGAGCAGCACACGCTGCCGGAAACTTCGACCACTGCCGAACTGTTAGCTTTAGTCGAAGACCTGAACCGCCGCGACGAGATAGACGGCATCCTGGTGCAGTTGCCGCTGCCTCAGCAGGTGGACTCGAAGAAGGTCTTGATGGCGGTCGATCCCGCCAAAGATGTTGACGGCTTCCATCCCATCAACGTCGGCTTCCTCTCGACGCAGCGGCCGGGCTTAGTACCTTGCACGCCGGCAGGAGTCATCGAGATTCTTAAGCGCAGCCAGATCTCCATTGCCGGGCAGGAAGCCGTTGTGGTGGGACGCAGCGATATCGTTGGCAAACCGGCGGCTATGCTGCTGCTCAATGCCAACGCCACAGTCACTGTTTGTCACTCGAAAACTCGTGATCTGTGGGCAGTCTGCCGCCGGGCCGACATTCTCGTTGCCGCGATCGGCCGGGCCGGCATGATCACGCGCGATTTCGTGAAGCCCGGTGCAACGGTGATTGATGTTGGCATGAACCAGGTGACCGATTCCGCCGAATTCCAGCGCCTGTTCGGAGGCGGCCTGGCCGGAGGATCGGCCGCGAACGCGAGGCGGGAAGCGGCTTTCCAGGCGAAAGGATCAACGCTAGTCGGCGATGTGCATCCCGACGTAGCCGAAGTGGCGGGGGCGCTGACTCCCGTTCCCGGCGGCGTAGGTCCGCTGACCATAGCGATGCTGATGTATAACACCGTGAAAGCGGCGAAGATGCGGAGAGGCAGTGGTCAATGGTCAGTGGCCAGTGGCCAGTGAGTTCGGCTGGGGAATCATTGTCTGCTTCCATACGAACTTCCATGATGTACGAACTGCTTTACTGAACACTGGCCACTGAACACTGGCCACTGAATCTATGCTGAAAGTCGGCCTCACTGGAGGCATCGCGTCAGGAAAATCAGTGGTCGGCGAGATGTTTGTCGCCCTAGGCGCGCATCTGGTGCAGGCTGACCGCATCGCTCACCAACTGATGCTTCCCGGACAACCCGTCTACAACGAAGTGGTGCGCCATTTCGGCCGAGGGATTCTTAATCCCGACCTCAGCGTGAACCGCGCGAAGCTGGCAGAAGCTGCTTTCGGATCGACGGCAAAGGCCGCGTCTCCCGCAACCGCGTCTCGCATTCAGGAGTTGAACCGCATCGTCCATCCCGCGGTGCTTCGAAGTCAGGAAGAATGGATGGAAGAAACGGGACGGCAAGATCCGCGCGCGGTCGCTATCGTGGAAGCTGCGCTCATCATAGAGGCGGGCGCGGTGAAACGTTTTGACCGGCTCATCGTTGTGACCTGCAGCGACGAGCAACGCATCGCCCGCTTCGCCGCTCGCCATAAGTTGGCGCTCGATGCCGCGCGCAAGGAAGTCGAGCGCCGCATGGCCGCGCAACTGCCCGAAGCCGAGAAAGTCAAAGCCGCCGATTACGTTGTCGAAAACTCCGGCTCGCTCGAACAGACGCACGAGCAGGTGCGCAATTTGTGGGAAAAGCTTCGTACCGAGGCGACGTCTAAGCACTGAAGAATTTACGTGTGTACTCAACTCTTCTTCAGAAATTTCCCCTGCTCAAGTTCCTTGAAGGCCTGCTGGAGTTGCTCCTGCGTGTTCATCACAATCGGCCCGTACCAGGCCACGGGTTCTTCCAGCGGCTTGCCAGAAACCAGGAGGAATCGAATCCCGTCGTCACCGGCCTGCACGCTGACTTCGTCGCCACGGTCAAAAAGAATGAGAGAGCGATTCTCAGCATCGACGGGAGGCGTTGTGTCTAACCACTTCACGGATTCGGTAGGCACGGCCAGAGGACCGGACGCATTGCAGAATTTCCCGCTTCCTCCGAAAACATAAGCGAAAGCATGGCGGGTCGTTTCCACCGGAAGCGTCTTTTTCCTACCTGGGGCGACTGACACATCGAGGTAAATCGGATCGGCGGCAATGCCATCCACCGGCCCCTTCTTCCCCCAGAAGCTTCCGCAGACGACTCGCACGTGGGTGCCGTCATCGTCCTTAATCTCGGGGATATCGAGCGCCTTCACTTCCTGATAGCGCGGTGCTGTCATCTTGAGGGACGCCGGAAGATTCGCCCACAACTGAAACCCATGCATGCGGCCCGACGGATCGCCCTTGGGCATTTCTTGATGGATGATGCCGCTGCCCGCCGTCATCCACTGGACGTCGCCGGCGGCGATGGCGCCGCGATTTCCCATGCTGTCGCCGTGTTCGACCGTGCCGGCCAGCACATAGGTGATGGTCTCGATCCCGCGGTGGGGATGCCAGGGGAAGCCGGCCAGATAATCCTCAGGGACGTCGTTGCGGAAATCGTCGAGCAGGAGGAAGGGATCGGTCTCTTTGGTGTTTCCAAAGCCAAAGGCGCGGCGTAGATGGACGCCTGCTCCTTCAAGAGTGGGCTTCGATTTGATGACGTGTTTAACAGGTCGAATCGACATATAAGCCTCTGATTGCGAGGTCTTTTGATGTTGAAGAGAAGCTCAGGGATTCCGCGTCTGCCTGTGGACTTCCCTGCGAAAATAAAGTTTGCGGCGACGATGGCGAGCGGTCGGAATTCACGCTCCCATGGCGAGAAATCGGGGTATCCCCCTGCCCCCTCCCTTTGTGGAATCATCACGTTAGCAGGAAATTCTCCGCAAAATCCGGATGACAAAGAACTTAGAGGTCAAAATCTAGACAACAAAGGGCTTAACAGGCGGCGGCTTCCTCTGGAGCAGACCGTCATGGCCTCGACCATCATCGCTGATTTCATTTGGGCAGGCAAGGTTGGATGTCACATTGGGGCTGTGCAAAATGTGATTAGGCGCGGAGCCTTCGTGGCAGGATAGGCTGTGTGGCGTACCTCCTCTTTCGCCCCTTTGGAGCTTGTTTTCATTCCACCTTTCTACGCAGGGATCGCGCTCTGGGCTGAATTCTTGCGCCCCTTCGCGGCTGGGTGGAGGCGCGTGCGAGGCTAAGTGGGCAGGGTCCGGCCGAGAGAATGCCTGACGGCGATATTAATTGTGGCCGAGGCTGTAGGGGTCCTTCGACTGCGCGGGGCGCGCTTCGCTTACCCCGCTCCGCTCAGGATGACACCCTTTGGGGGGAATGGCGGTTTAGGGGCTCGGACGGAAATCCGGAGAATGAGAGGAGTCTTCGTGGTGTGCCTCATGGCGGAACATTGTTTAGAATCGAACGTAGAATTGAGTGTGGGCCTTTTGTCGAGATCCGGCTTGGGCCCCGACGGTTTGAACTTATGAGACTCATACGACCTGCATTGTTGGCACTGATGATTGCCGGCGCGTTTTTTTATTTCACCACCTGGCGTTCGAATGGGAGAGTGGCCGGGGCGAATCCGGTGGGGTGGCTGAGCCATCCCGCGCGAGTGGAGATTACCGAGGCCTCTGGCGGCGAGGCGCTTGATAGCGAAGAGCAGAACAATATCAGCGTCTATCGCAAGAATATTCCGTCGGTGGTGAACGTTACTTCGCGCGCCATGACCTTTGACTTCTTCTACGGGCTGGTGCCGCAGGAGGGGCAGGGCTCAGGCTTTGTGATCGATAAGGATGGCCACATCCTCACCAACTATCATGTCATTGCTGACGCGCGGCAGGTCGAGGTGACGCTGCACAATCGCAAGAAGTACAAGGCGACGGTGGTGGGGACTGATCCGGCGCATGATCTGGCTGTGATCCTGATCAAGGCGCCGGACCTGGTTCCAGCGGTGCTGGGCGATTCGCGTAACTTGCAGGTGGGACAGAAGGTTTATGCCATCGGCAACCCGTTTGGGCTGGCGGGGACGATGACGCGGGGGATCGTGAGTTCGATTCGCCCGGTGCGCGAGCCGAATGGCGCGACCATTGATGAGGCGATTCAGACCGATGCCGCCATCAACCCCGGGAACTCGGGCGGGCCGCTGATGAACTGGCATGGGGAAGTGATCGGCATTAATACCATGATTCTCTCGAGCGTCGGACAGAACGCCGGGATCGGCTTCGCCATTCCCATCAATACTGCGAAGGCTGTGCTCAACGATCTGATGACTCTGGGCCGGGTACGGCGGCCGGCTCTGGGCGTACGCACGATTCCGATCAGCGCGGAACTGGCCGATGAGATGGGCTTGCCCGTGGACTATGGCCTGCTGATTGTGCAAGTCACTCCCGGTGGCTCGGCCGATCTGGCCGGACTGCACGGCGGCACGGAGCGCGCTTACCTGGGCAATATTCCCATCATGCTGGGCGGAGACTTGATCGTCGCCATCGACGGCGAGAAGGTTGAAGACGAGCAGGATCTCGCGCAGATGATGAATAATCACCGAGCCGGGGATACGGTGAAAGTCACGATTTACCGCAACAAGAAAAAGATGGACGTAAGCGTGGCGCTGGGCGAGGCTCGGGAACAGGTGTAGAACAGGCGGCGGCTGAAGCGGAATGCGAGTATGCGGTTGGGGGTGACACAAGGTGGAAGCGCGTCACAGCGCAATTGCGAACGCCGTGGATTCCGCGTGGCCTACAGCAAGGTGACGGTCGTCAAGAACCTGTGGTCGGGCAATCGCAGAATCCGGTAATTTAATTCCATGAACGTGGATTCGATTCGCGCTTACTGTCTGTCTTTTCCTCAAGCGACCGAGAAACTGCAATGGGGCGATGCGCTTTGCTTCAAGAGCGGCGGGAAGATGTTCGCGGTGTTGGGATTGGATCGGGTTCGGCTGTCCTTGAAGTGCACGCCCGATAGCTTTGCCGAACTGATTGAGCACGAAGACATCATCCCATCTCCATACTTGGGGCGCTACAAGTGGGTGATGCTAGAGCGGTTGGATGCCGTGGGTTGGAATGAATTGCAGGACTTGATCCGGCAGTCGTATGAGATGGTGGCAGCGAAGGCTACGAAGAAAAAGTCAGAGAAGAAGAAAAAGCTGGCAAAGCCCGGGGCCCGGAAAAAGACAAAGAGGGTTCCTTTACATGGATAGAGTTGGCGGGCATGAGTGCCGGCCCCATACGAGCAACCTAGAAACGGTAAACCTGATTTGACTCTGCTTGCCGCCCTCGGCTAGCCTCAGGAGTCCGGCGGTGGCTGGACGTGTTCGATTCCTCATGCGATTCCGAAACAAGACATTGATTTTGCTGCTGATAGCGGCCGCAGCGACGTTCGGTGCGATGTCCAGCCCGACGCCCGCTCACGGTTCTACAGAGCCGGTCCACGCGGCGCACGGAATCGTGGTGAGCGTTCACGAATTGGCTTCCCGCGCGGGAGTCGAGATCATGGAGGCTGGCGGGAACGCGGTGGATGCGGCGGTGGCCACGGGATTTGCGCTGGCGGTGGTGCATCCGGCGGCGGGAAATCTGGGCGGCGGCGGATTCATGTTGGTCCGCATGGCCGACGGCAAAGCGCATTTCATCGACTATCGCGAGAAGGCTCCGGCGGCGGCCAAGCCTGACATGTATTTGGACGCGCAGGGCAACGTGATCGAAGGCGCGAGCGAGATTGGCTACAAGTCGATCGGCGTGCCGGGATCGGTTGCGGGCATGGTTTACGCCGAGCAGAAGTATGGCAAGCTGACGCTCCAGCAGGTGATGGCTCCGGCCATCCGACTGGCGCGCGAGGGCTATGCGCTGAGCTGGCGTGAGGCGCGCGACTTTCAACGGGATAAATATCTGAGCAAGTTCCCCGAATCGCGACGAATCTTCCAGCGCGACGGCAACTACTACCAGGCAGGAGAAATTTTCCGCCAGCCAGATTTGGCTCGGACTCTGGAGCGGATTGCGGCAAAACCCGATGACTTTTATCACGGGGCCCTGGCACAAGAACTGGCGGCCGCGATGCAGAAAGGCGGAGGTCTGATCACCGCCGACGACCTGGCGCACTATGAGGTGAAAGAACGCGAACCGGTGCGGGGCACTTATCGCGGATACGAAGTCATCAGCTCGCCACCCCCATCTTCCGGTGGAACGGTTCTGATCGAATCGCTGAACATTCTGGAAGGATACGATCTGGCCAAGATGGGAGACCGGTCGGCACAGTCAATCCATTTCACGACGGAGGCGTTTCGGCGCGCATTTTTCGATCGAGCGGAATTCATGGGCGATCCGGATTTCTCGAAGATCCCCGTAGCGCAACTCATCGACAAAAAATATGGAGCCGCCTGGCGGGAGTCGATTCAAGCGGACCATGCCAGCCCTAGCAAAGAATTGAAGCGCCCCGCGATTTTCAGCGAGCTTGAACAGTACGCAGCCGTCCATCCCCAGCCTTCAGGGAATCACGAATCGCCCAACACGACGCACTATTCCGTCGCAGATGCTGACGGAAATGCAGTTGCTGTGACTACGACCCTAAACGGCTGGTTCGGAGCGCGGGTTACGGCGGAGGGCCTGGGGTTTTTGTTGAACGACGAGATGGATGACTTCTCGACGAAACCGGGCGTGCCGAATTCCGATGGATTGATTCAAGGTACGGCGAATGCCATCGGGCCGGGGAAACGGCCGCTTTCGTCGATGACGCCGACCATTGTAGTGCATGACGGGAAACCATTCCTGGTGCTGGGCTCGCCGGGCAGCTCGAAGATCATCACGACGGTCGCGAATGTTCTGATGGGCGTAATTGATTACGGGATGAATATTCAGGAGGCCGTCGATGCTCCCCGTTTCCACCACCAGTGGATGCCCGACGTGTTGAACGTCGAGCAGTGGTTTTCGCCGGATACCGCGCAGGCGCTGCAGAAGATGGGATACAACGTGCAGACCGGACTGCGCTACGGAGAGTTTGCGGTTCCTTACTGGAGCGATGCGGAGTGCATCGCCGTCGACCCGCAAACCGGCGAACGCCTCGGAGCCAGCGACTACCGGAATAACGGAAAGGCAGTGGGGTACTGATGCGGAGAGCAGTTTCAACTTACTTATACGTGAAGGAGCGGCTGCATCCTGGCATTCTGGATGGACTGGCTCGCAGCGGAGTGCAGGCGATTGAAATTTTCGCGGCGCGTCAGCATCTCGACTACGCCAACCGCAAAGCTCACGTCAAAGAGATAGCCGAATGGTTCCGCGGGAGCGGGGTTCCACTTAATTCCGTGCACTCGCCGCTGTACGCTGACTACGAGTGGGGCCGGGCCGGAGCCCCGCCAGTAAACCTGGCATCCACCGATCGCGCGGGACTGGTGGAGGCGATGGATGAAGTGAAGCGCGCACTGGAAATCGCGGAGCAGATTCCGTTTCGTTTCTTGGTGCAGCACCTTGGACTTCCCAACGAAAGTTTCAGCGAAAAGAAATTCGAATCAGCGATGACTGCCATCGAGCACCTGCGGGCTTTTGCTAAGCCGCTGGGCGTCCGCATCTTACTGGAAAACATTCCCAACGAGCTTTCCACGCCGGAAAAACTAGTGGAGATGATCCACTCCGCGCACTTTGACGATGTGGGAATCTGCTTCGATTTCGGACACGCGCACATGATGGGCTCGGTGCGTGAGGCCTTTGATGTCGTGCACCAGCAAGTTTGCTCTACGCATGTTCACGACAATGCCAAGCTCCACGATTCTCACCTGTGGCCTGGACAGGGAACAATCGACTGGAAGGAGGCGATGGAGCTGCTGCGCTCCGCGCCGCAAAAGCCGCCCCTGATGCTGGAATTGGCGGAAGACGAGAAAGTGAATCCGCTGGAGAAGTTCGAAGCGGCGTTCGAGAAGCTGGAAGCGGCGTAAGAGTTCTTCACCGCCGAGAACGCGGAGAACGCCGAGCAAGGAAGATCAAAAAACTCTTGGTTTACTCGGCGCTCTTGGCGTGCTCGGCGGTAAATGGGTTTTCTGAAATATGTCTTCACCTGTAACTACTATTGCAGAAATCGGGGAGCACGAAGGGCAAGCGGTTACGCTTCGCGGCTGGCTGTACAACCTGCGCGAGAGCGGGAAACTGCTGTTTCCACAGTTCCGTGACGGCTCGGGTGTGATTCAGGGCGTGGTCCCGAAAAATGCTGTTACGCCAGAAGTGTTCGAGGCGATCAAGACGCTAACGCAGGAGTCGAGCGTGATCGTCGAAGGCAAGGTTCGCGCCGACAAGCGCGCGCCCGGCGGCTACGAACTCGATGTGGCGAATGTGCGGGTTGTGCAGCGTGTGCCGGAGTCCGATCCCTACCCCATCACGCCCAAGGAACATGGCACCGAGTTTCTGATGGAGCACCGGCATTTGTGGGTGCGCTCGCAGCGGCAGGCTTCGATTCTGCGGGTGCGCGCGGAGATTATTAAGGCAGTGCGCGATTTCTTCGACGAGCGGGGCTTTACGCTTACTGATCCGCCGATTTTGACTCCGGCGGCCTGCGAGGGCACGAGCACTCTTTTCCCCGTCGATTACTTCGAAGAGCAGGCCTACCTCACGCAGTCCGGCCAGCTTTACATCGAAGCCACGGCGATGGCATTGGGCAAGGTGTATTCATTCGGCCCAACATTTCGCGCGGAGAAATCCAAGACGCGCCGCCACCTCACCGAGTTCTGGATGGTCGAACCGGAAATTGCCTATGCCGAACTCGACGACCTGATGGATCTGGCCGAAGGGCTGATCAGCTTCGTCGTGAAGCGTTGCCTGGAGCGGCGACGCGTCGATCTCCAAGCCATTGGCCGCGACATTTCGAAGCTCGAAAAGATTGAGCCGCCTTTCCCGCGAATCAGTTACGACGATGCCGTGAAGAATCTGCAGGAAGGCTTCGCCAAGGGAGCCCTTGAAACGAAATTCGAATGGGGCGGTGATCTGGGGTCGCCTGATGAGACTTTCCTTTCGGCGCAGTTCGACAAACCGGTGATGGTGCATCGTTATCCGGCGAAGGTGAAGGCTTTCTATATGGAGCCCGATCCGCAGCGGCCCGAGTTGGCTTTGTGCGTCGACGTGCTTGCGCCGGAAGGCTACGGGGAAATCATTGGCGGATCGCAGCGCATGGCCTCGCACGAATTGCTGGTACAACGCATTCACGAGCACGGATTGCCGGAAGAAGCGTTCAAGTGGTATCTCGACCTGCGCAAGTACGGCAGCGTGCCGCACGGCGGCTTCGGCATGGGCATTGAGCGGGCCGTGGCCTGGATCTGCGGGCTCGAACATGTGCGGGAAACGATTCCGTTCCCGCGAATGCTGCATCGGCTGTACCCCTAGGGCTTTTCACCGCCGAGCACGCCGAGAGCGCCGAGGATGGAAGAAAAAGACAGGCTCGATTCGATTACGCGGCGGATCATCGGGGCGGCGATTGAGGTACATCGACGCCTCGGGCCAGGCCTACTGGAGTCAGCTTACGGAACCTGTTTGGCTTTCGAACTTCGGCAAACGGGGCTCAAGATCGAGGAGCAGAAACCTTTGCCGGTTGTCTATCGCGACGTGAAGCTTGATTGTGGGTATCGCCTCGATTTGGTCGTTGAGGATTCAGTAGTTGTCGAGATCAAGGCGGTCGATCAGCTAGCTCCGATTCACGACGCGCAGTTGCTGTCGTATCTTCGTCTTTCTGGCATGCGGGTGGGTTTGCTCATCAACTTCCATGTTCGCGTTCTGAAAAACGGATTGAAGAGAATCGTGAATGACTTTCCTGATTCGGCGCGCTCGATGGCCAAGCTGACTAAGGACGAAAAGAGTTGAAATCGAAGCGATGCACCGCCGAGATCGCAGAGAACGCTGAGGAAAGGAAGAGAAAGGTCAAAGCGGTTGCTTCTTGGCGTTCTCGGCGTTCCCGGCGGTGAATGGGCTTACTCACTAACCACGGACCTATGAAGACCACATCTTCCACAACTGTTACTCCCAAAAAGATTCGCGTAATCGGCGTTCCGCTCGATCTTGGGCAGTCGCGGCGCGGCGTCGACATGGGGCCTTCGGCTGTCCGCGTGGCGGGGCTTGAAGCGCGCCTCGAGGCCCTGGGGCATGAGGTTGAGGATGGCGGCAACGTTGCCGTCGCTATTCCGGAGCAGAAAAAAGAAGGCGACACTCACGCCAAGTATTTGAAGGAAATTACGGCGACCTGCACCAAGCATGCGGAATTGGTGCTCAAGACGCTTGAAGCGGGGAAGATTCCTTTGGCGCTGGGCGGCGATCATTCGATGGCAGCGGGAACGGTCTCGGGAGTGGCGGAATTCTATCGGCGGCAGAGCCAACGGATAGGACTCATCTGGATCGACGCGCATACTGACATCAATACGCCCGAATCTTCGCCGAGCGGCAACGTGCATGGGATGCCGCTAGCCGCTCTCATGGGACTCGGTCCAGCCGAACTGCAAAACATCTTCGACTTTTCTCCCAAGGTGAAACCGGAAAACTGCGTACTGGTGGGAGTGCGCGACATTGACGCCATCGAAAAGGAAAATGTGCGCCGCGCGGGCATCGGTGTTTTCACCATGCGCGACATCGACGAGCGCGGCATGCGTACGGTGATGGAAGAAGCCTTGCGCATGGCAGGACGCGGGACCGCAGGCTATCATATTTCGCTCGACATGGACTGGATTGATCCGGAAGACGCGCCGGGCGTGGGCACACCGGTGCGCGGCGGCGCCACCTATCGTGAAGCGCATCTCGCCATGGAAATCATCGCCGACCACGGACGCATGGTGAGTTTCGAGATCGTTGAAGTGAATCCCGTGATCGACGAGCATAATCGGACTGCCGATTTGGCTGTAGAACTCGCGCTGTCTGCGTTTGGAAAGAAGATACTGTAAGAGAATATGAAGAAGCTTCGAGTCGGCATTCTTTTTGGCGGGCGCAGCGGAGAGCATGAGGTTTCGCTCCTCTCGGCCGCGTCGGTTCTCAGCGCCATCGATAAAGACAAATACGAAGTCGTGCCCATCGGCATCACCAAAGATGGCCGCTGGCTGACCGCCGGAGACGCCGAGAACCTGCTGCAGGGGAAGCTGGTGCTCGAACCGCGCCAACTGCGCGCCGGCGACCCTGAGACCACGCCCGCTGCAGCCGTTCTAGCACGAGGAGAGTCGGTGGTGGTGCCGCCGGAGCCGGTGCACCGGCAAAGCGGGCTGGTTCCTTTTCAGACGGATGCCGCACTCACGCGGCGCGCCAGCGACCGCGCAATTAATGTCGACGTGATCTTTCCCGTGCTGCATGGCACGTTCGGCGAAGATGGGACCATCCAGGGTCTTCTCGAACTCGCTGACATCGCTTACGTGGGGGCGGGCGTGCTGGGTTCGGCCGCAGGCATGGATAAAGACATTATGAAGTCGCTGTTCAGTGCCGCGGGCCTTCCTATTGTTAAGCACGTCACCATTCTGCGAAGCGCATGGGAGAAGGACTCGAAGAGAGTTCAGAAATTCGTCGAGAGCAAGTTGAGGTATCCAGTGTTTGTAAAGCCGGCAAACCTGGGATCATCCGTGGGAATCAGCAAGGCGCACGATGGCAAGGAACTCGGGCCGGCGATCGAAGAAGCGGCGAAATTCGACCGCAAGATTGTCATCGAGCAGGGCGTAGGCGGGAAGAAAAATAAGGCGCGCGAGATCGAGTGTTCGGTGCTGGGCAACGATGAACCCGTTGCCTCGGTCCCAGGTGAAATTGTTCCGGTCCAAGAGTTCTACGACTACAACGCCAAGTACCTCGACGAAGGCTCCGAACTGATTATTCCGGCGAAGCTCACGAAAGCCGAAACGAAGAGAGTTCAAGAACTGGCGGTGCGTTCGTTCAAAGCGGTGGATTGCTCCGGCCTAGCGCGCGTGGATTTTCTGATGGAACCTGGTTCAGAGAAACGTGGTTCAGAGAAACCTGGTTCAGGGAAGTCGCGGAAGATTTATTTGAACGAAATCAATACCATGCCGGGGTTCACGGCGATCAGCATGTATCCCAAACTATGGGCGGCATCGGGATTCGATTATCCGGAGCTGATTGACCGGCTCATCCAGCTTGGGTTGGAGCGGCACGCGGATAAGAAGAAGAATCAGTATTCGCGATGAGGGGTCGATTCCTCTCGCGTCGAAGATAGACATGCATACGCAGAGTAGTGGAAATGCCTCGCTTGGTCCGCGAGGACGTAGGAGTGCAAGGGGTCCTTCGACTGCGTGGGATCGTCTTTCAGACGATCCCACTTCGCTCAGGATGACAGAGTTTCCTGGCGGCCCGAGTTTCGTAGTGGTTACTGTGCGCCTGCCTTCTCCATGAAACTAGCCTGATCGGCCTTCATCTTTTTCAGCCCCTCCAGCGGTAGATAGACCATGTGCCCGGCATCGTACGTCGTGTAAGAAATATTGTCGCGATACTTCTGCGGCAGGTCGAGATGCTGAATCGCATAATTCGCCGCGAAATAGGGTGTCGCCAGATCGTAATAACCTTCCATCACTAAAATCTTCAGGTACGGATTCTTTACAATAGCTTGCCGCATCGCAGAAGCCGTGTCGGGAAAGCCTTCGTTGGCCGATCCCCAATCCCATTGGATGCCGGCGTTTTGCGCCCGCACGTTGTAGGGCATGTCAGTCTTGTATCCAAGCTCGGTCCGTACGTAGTTGTTGAAGACGGAAGTGAAAGGCGGTTGGGTAGCCGAGCCCGTGGGATCGTAAAACGGTGTGTCGAGCAGGCCGTTGGGGTCGGGGCCGGTGTAGCGGCCATCGAGCCGTCCGACGCGGAGTTTCTGATCGATCAGCAGATAGTGGGTGAACTTGCCGACATTGATGCGCAGATTGGCTTCGTCCACAACTTCCTTGCTCAAGCCAGTGTAGCGGGCCAGTTGCTCAATGATTTTCTCGCGTTCCGGCTGAGTGAGTGCATCGCCCCTCGCCAAAGCCATGGCGTAGTCGCCAAATGCCCATTGTTCTGATTCCTGCCGGGCGCGGTTCATGTCCTGCGCAAGATCAGCCGCGAGCTTGTGATGATAACCCGCGATCATGGTGAAGGACGGAATCAGAAAAATGTAGGGCTGGTCGTTAGTTTTTGTTTCTTCCAAAGTTTCGAAATTCAGGACGCTGGAGAGCAGAGTTATGCCGTTGAACGAAATCCCGCGATCGGCAAGGTAGCCGGCGATTCCGGCGGAACGCGTGGTTCCGTAGCTTTCGCCAAAAAGGAACAGGGGTGAGGACCAGCGTTCGTTGCGTGTGATATACAGCCGGATGAACTCGCTGAAAGCTTCGATATCTCCCTTGAGGCCCCAGAATTTCTTGAACTCCTCAGTATCGGCGGCGCGGCTGAATCCAGTGCCGATGGCGTCGATCAGCACCAGATCGCTTTTGTCGAGCAGGGTGTAGGGGTTGTCTTCCATGCGATAGGGCGCGGGGGGCATGAATCCGTCAGGCTGCAGCACAACGCGTTTGGGCCCGAGCGCTCCCATGTGCAACCAGATCGAGGCGGAACCCGGGCCGCCGTTGAAAGCGAAAGTGAGCGGGCGCTTGGCGGCATCCTGGCCGTCGAGTGTATAGGCGACGTAGAACATCTCAGCTTCGATCCTGCCATCCCCGCGCTTGATCGGAAGACGCCCCGCGGTCGCCGTATATTTCAACAGCTTTCCATCTACGGTGATCTGGTGGTGCGTGGCGACCGGAGACGCTTCGGTCATGTCGTAGTGCTCTTCTTTGTCTTTTTCCTTGTCGGAAGAGACTTGCGGCGCCGCAGGCCTTTGCTCGGAAGAAGAGTCGGCCTTCCTGACGTTCTCATTAGGCTCAGTCGACTGCGCGGCCGCCGGCTTCTTTTGTCCTTGAGATTTCGGAGTGCTGGTCTGCTGTGACGTCTGCTCGGAGTTGGACTGCTGGCCCCAAGCGATCACTGCCAGAGCGCAAGCAACGGCCAGCGCAAGGAAAGGTCCTCTCATGATTGGTCCCTCGTTTAGAAATGCTGGGTGAATTGTTTGAACGGGAATTGTACACCGCTGCTGCAGAATTCCTGCTGAGGTTTCATCTGCCAACCGCAGCCCGTGAAATGATGTTCCGAGACCGCTACTAGCAAGCCCATTGTCCCCGCCTACTTGAGATCTAAGAAATAGCAGGTTGACGAACGACATCCCGCGTTGTAGCATTATCAGAACAAGTTTGCCTTCCAAGGCAGACCTGAATTTCATGCAGAGTGGCTGAGGGACGAGCCCTGTGACGCCACGGCAACCGGATCGGGATCATATATCTCGACCGCCAGGTGCCAACTCCCGCCCGGAAACGGGGAACATGAGATTCGGATGCGAGCTTCATTTCTATTTGCATTCCGATACCTCTTTTCCTTATTTCCTGGAAAAGAGG
>DATHOK010000192.1:0-3365 GCA_035484995.1 Verrucomicrobiia bacterium
TTTGAGATAGGTAAACTCGCCGTTGTAACGCTGGACCGGTCCGTTAATCGCGAACTGCGGAAAGAAGTCATAAGCCTGGTCAGGCAGCGTGCCGTTGAAGCTTTGATCTCCAGATAAACCGCGGGAGCGCCCACGATCGGCCGCCCCACCAAAGGCAAGTCCCTTCAACCACTCACTCTTCGATTTACGCCATGGATAGAAACGAAGTCGCCCAATCACTTCCGGTTGATTGGTGGTGTTGACCACGGCATACCCCTTGCCATTAAATGCCCCTACCCAGTACTGCACAGTGCCGCCGCCGAAGTCCCCATGGATGGCTGCGCCTGGGCTGCGGAACGCCGAAGCCGCCGAGGGGTACAACATCGACTGGAACCCGCGTTCTACGAAATCCAGGTTCGTGGCGCCTGTTCCGGCTTCTTGCGCAAATGGCGTCTTGAACTGGCCGAATTGGAGTTGGAACTCGGGCCGGACCCTTATGTTGAGGTAAACGTCACGCACGATCGATCCGTTAGTGCTCGCAGCGTCGGTGAGTAACGCAAAATCAAAGTGCGAACCATAGTTGCCCTGGAAACCAAAACGGGCGCGACGCAAAACGAACGTGTCGGCAGGAGCGCCATCGCCCTTGTAGGCCCGGTAGTCGGTATCCACATAGCCGTAGGGGCTTATGCTGAACTGTCCGTCAGGGCTTCTGATGAAAAAGTGTTCCCCGTTCCATCCCGCCGCCAGCGGAGCATCTTTCTTCGGAGCAACCTCGGGGGGGACCTGATCAACCATGGCCGCTTCCACGCCAGCGATCGGTTGGACGAGGATCGCATTGGTGAGGTGAACCGCACTCGCCCCCGGAGCATCAGGCGGCTGAGCATGGGCTTCCGCCGGCGCTGCCGCCACAGGTCGAATCTGCACCGCGCTGCTCGCCGAGCCATTGTCCGATGCGCGCGCCTGTCCCGCCGCAAGTTTCTCCACCAGAGCCTTCAGTTCCTCGATGGTCTGGCGCTGCGCGGCCACCTCGCTGCGCAACTGGTTGACTTCTGCCTTAGTGGCAGTCTCGGAGGCAGCATCGCCCGTTTTGCCCGCGGGCTGCGTGCCTTGAGCGCGGGCAAGCAAACCCGTCACCATGAAAACAACCAGAAGCGCGAAATACTTTGATAATGAGCGCATGTGCTTCCTCTCCCGGGACGATTTGCAACGCGAGGCTGCCCTCAAGGCATGCGGACATGAAAGCCGCGCACTCCACTGTCCGTTCGGGCGGCGAACCAAAGGCTCTCCAGATGTTGCGAATGGGTTCTTGTCCGGTCTGATGAGCGGACCAGTCAACGCGCGGGTTTATCACATTAAAACGCAGCCTGTCAAGAAGACTTTTCCTGAGCACGCGGACGACGATGACTCTGACAATACTCCGGCGTATCAGGAAGTTAGTCAGGAGTAATCGCTTCGAGTCGCGAGAGACACGTAGCTAGGACGGGCGGAGCTTGACTCCAGCCGAGTTCCCTGAGACCTAATTTGACTCCGCCACAGCGCGCTGCCATGATGTCGGCATGCCCGACCGCAAGCTCAAAATCGTTCGCTTCATCGGGAGCACTCCGAACACTGCGTATTGCGATGTTTGCAAACTGGCATTTCGAACCCGGCAGGAATTTATAATTGATGCCGATAAGGCCAAAGCCCAGCTGCAATCCGACTTCGAGAAGCATGAGTGCCGGCCCGAGGAGGGCGCCGTCAATGACGCCCTTGACCACATCCGCTGAGCGGATGCCGGCATTCGGGTCAGTGCCACGCGAGGTTGATTTGATCCTATGGCATCGCACATTGAAAACACCGCCTCGCAATCTATGAATCAAGCCCCGGCGGAGTTGAATCCGCATAAGGATCTCCCCAAGGGATTCTTTGAATTCCTCTTGCCTCTTCATCAGCAGTTCACTCCCTGGCAACAGAAGATCATCGCAAAACGTGCCGAGGCCTTGCGGTCGTCGCATCGCGGGCATCCGCCGAATTACCTCCCAGCCTCAGAAGCAACTACCGCAGATTGGCAAATTGAAGTGCCCGACTGGTGTGCCGATCAGCGCAACCAGATGACCGGCCCTGCCGATGACGCCGAGTTGACAGTAAAGCTGCTGAACTCCGGATCACCTGCAGTCATGATCGACCTGGAAGACTCCATGGCGAATGCGTGGGATCAGACCATGCTGGGCGTGAGAAATACTCTCGCTGCCTACGGGTATGAACTCAGCTACGACGACAAGAAGCGCAAAAAGAAAGTCACGGTGCAGCGCTCGAAGACTGTGACCTGGGTGCGTCCCCGCGGTTTGCACGTCAGCCAGGGCGGAGTGATCCCGAACGAGATCATGTCCGCTTCCCTGTTCGATTTGGCGTTGATCTGGTACCAGATCGATCCCGCGTCGCTGCCGCATAACTTCTCGGTATACATCCCCAAGAGCGAGTCTGCCGAGGAAGCCTTCTGGTGGCGCGACCTGTTCCAGGTATTCGCCAAACAGAAAGGCCTGCCCAAGGACTACATCAAGTGCATGGCGCTGGTTGAATCGCATCCCCTGGCTTATCAGATGGAGGAATTTCTTTTCAATCTTCGCGAGCACTGCCTGGGATTGAACCTGGGCCGCTGGGATTACATGGCTTCGCTGATCGATTTCATGATCGAGGATCCGAATTGGATTCTGCCGGATCGCAACACCATCCCGCACGACGTCGCATTCTTCCAAAACTTCCGTACGTTGATGCCAGAGGTTTGCCACAAACACGGAGCTTTAGCAATTGGCGGCATGACTGCGCTTTTTCCCAGCCGCACCGACAAAGAATTGAACCAGCGCGCCTTGAAGGTCCTGAAACAAGACAAGAAGAACGAAGCCGACTGCCTGATGGACGGAGCCTGGACCGGCCATCCCGACCAAAACGAAATCGCGGTCGCGCAGTTCCCATATCCCAATCAGATTGCGAAGCGACCGAAGCTTCCCAATGCGCATCCCGACCTGCGGCCCATCCCCAAGGGTGTGGGCGAAATCACACTTGCGGGGACTCGCGCCGCGGTGCGCACCGTTATTCGTTATCGCAACGGCGTGCTCAACGGAAAAGGCGCTAGCCTGCTCGATGGCTACATGGAAGACCTGGCTACGGACCGAATTTATCGCCTGATGATTGCTCAGCGCGTTCGGCACAAAGTCAAGGTCGCCGGCGATGATGGCAAGCCCATCGAACACACTTCCGCTTTGATAACGCGTTTATTCGATGAGGAGTTGGCAAAAATTCAGAAGGACTTGCCGGCAGAGATCGATCGCAAAGCCGTTGCCACTCTCCCCGAAGCCCGGCGCATTGCAGAGGAACTGATTGTGCACGGACACCACTCGCCGATTTGA
>DATHOK010000193.1:0-14023 GCA_035484995.1 Verrucomicrobiia bacterium
CGAATCCGCAAGATTCATCATGCTTACAAGACTTTGCTGGCGTCGAAGATGAATACTTCGCAGGCGCTGCAGAAGCTGAAGGCTGAGCCTGATCGCGGGGAAGACGTGGAGATGCTGATTCGGTTCATCGAGAGCTCGGAACGGGGAGTGATTAAGTAAGTGGCCAGTGGCCAGTGATCAGTGGCCAATAAATCAAGCGCTTGCCACTAATTACTGATCCTGATCACTGGTCACTGCTATGGAACGCATCGGCCTCATCGCTGGCAACGGCACGTTTCCTCTTCTCATACTGGACGCTGCACGGGCTCAGGGATTCGAAGTTGTCGTGGTCGCGATCAAGGAAGAAGCTTCACACGAGATTGAGGACCGCGGCGCCGCTTCGGTTCACTGGCTGTCGCTCGGCGAGCTTTCGAAGCTGATTGAGACATTCCAGCGCGAAGGCGTACGGCGCGCCATGATGGCTGGGCAGGTGAAACACAAGCAGATTTTCTCTGCTATTCGGCCGGACTGGCGGCTGGCCAAGCTTTTGCTCTCACTCACCACGCGCAATACTGACAGCCTGCTTGGCGCTGTGGCCAAGGTTCTCTCGGAAGAGGGCATTACGCTTGAAAGTTCGACCGGGCTGCTGGAGCCGCTGCTGGTGAAGGCCGGAGTGCTCACACGCCGCGCACCGACTGAACAGGAACGAAAGAACATCGACTACGGTCGCGCTGTGGCTCGGCAGCTGGCGGAGTATGACATTGGGCAGACGGTGGTGATTGCGGAATCGGCTTGCGTGGCAGTGGAAGCCATGGAGGGTACTGACGCCGCCATCGAACGCGCCGGGCACATTATGGGTTCGCTGCGCGGAGATGCTTCTACGCTGAGCCGTGCCCTCACCGTCGTGAAGATCGCGAAACCGAATCAGGATATGCGGTTCGATGTTCCAGTGATCGGAGTGAAGACGATCGAAGTGATGAAGGCGGCAGGGGCGACCTGCCTTGCGCTGGACGCCGTGAAGTGTTTGCTGCTGGATGGAGAGAGAGTTCTCGATGCGGCAAATGTCGCAGGGATTGCGGTGGTGGCGGACACTGCTTGACCACACCGATTCAGACGAAGGTTTAACTGGTGTCGACTAATCGGCTCCCACGGAGCGACGTGATCCTCGCCCTGCAGCCACCGGACGGGCGCGCATCTCCTGGAGTGCACGGGTGAGATCGTACGCGGTCTGCAAATTCATCCAAAACTCGGGGGAGTTCTTGAAGTATCCGGCCAGCAGGAGGGCGGTCTCAGGAGTTATTCCTCGCTTTCCCCGCACGAGCTCGTTCACTCTGTTTAGAGGGATGTTGAGTGCCCTCGCCAGTTCCGCCTGGGTCATGCCCAAGGGCTCAATAAATTCTCGCAACAGGGTCTGTCCGGGATGAGTGGCGATACGATGGCTGGGCAACATTGGTTTCTCCTCAGTGGTAGTCCGTGCATCGCACATCGAGTGCGTTGCCGCTGACGAAGCGGAAAACAACGCGATACTGATCGTTCACCCGGAGGCTGTAAAATCCCGTCCAGTTCCCCCGCAGTTTCTCCAGTCGGTTTGACGGAGGCACGCGGAGGTCTTCGAGCGTTGTACTCGCATTCAACATGTCCAGTTTCGACTGCACTCGCGTCCACAAAACCTGCGCAATCCTTCGCGCGGCTTTTGTGTCGTGGCCGTGAAAGATTTCTTCGGTCGTCTTGTCTCCAAAGGAGACAATCATCTTAACGAGTATACATGATTACCGTGTATGTGTAAATATATTGACTAATCTCTTCTCGGGGGCGAACTTGAAGGCATGAACTCTCCGATCTCTGAACCTGCCCTGATCGCCGAGCAGCTTCACCGCGCATTTGAAGGTGATGCCTGGCATGGTCCGGCTCTGCTTGAGCTGTTGCGGGAAATGGATGCAGCCACGGCCGCGGCTCAGCCGCTGTCGGATGTTCACAGCATCTGGGAGCTGGTCCTGCACGTTTCTGCCTGGGACGATGCGGCCTACCGTCGGCTGGGGGGGGAGAAAGTCCAGCTTACGGGCACAGCGAATTTTCCCGTGGTTCCCAACCCTAGTCAAACTACGTGGCGCGAGGCCATCGCACATGCGAAGCACACGCACGATGTGCTGGTGAAGACGGTTGCGGCCTTGCCTGATTCCCGCCTGCGCGAGCGGGTTCCGGGAAAGAGGTACGATTTCTACTTTATGCTGCACGGAGTGGCGCAGCACGCGCTTTACCATGCCGGGCAGATTGCGATTCTGAAAAAGGTGCAGGGGCATGCCGCGAAGTCCCGGAGTTGAGTCGACAGCGCAAATGATTCCTGGCTGGATACGATGCGCGGAGATCCCCTTCGGCTTCGCTCAGGGCAGGCTCTCTCCCCGCTGAAAAGCACGGGGCTTCGGGATGACGCCTTTGTCCTCCCCGCTCACCATTGTTTGAAGATCACCCCGACGGCGGCGACGATCATGGCGAATCCTACGGCGTGGTTCCAGCGCACCGGCTGTTTCAGGTACAGCACCGAAAACACTGAGAACACTATCAGGGTGATCACCTCCTGAATGGTCTTCAATTGCGCCGCGCTGAACTCATAAGAGCCAATGCGGTTGGCCGGCACCTGGAAGCAATATTCGAAGAAAGCAATCATCCAGCTGATCACGATCACTCTGAACAGCGGGACGTCGCGATATTTCAAGTGGCCATACCAGGCGAAGGTCATGAAGATGTTGGAAACCGTTAGCAGGGCGATGGTTCGCATGGGGTGAGTGGACTCTCCTTTCGAGGGTCTTGAAGCGGCAATAAGTTCAGACAGTGTATTGCAGATGCTCTTTCCTGGCTTTACGTTTACAATTTGTTGTTCTTGCTGGCAACCAGCCAGGTGAGAGTTCCTTCCTGCAAGCTGAGAACCCGATTTCCGTGGCGGTGGTGGGGGTGGGCGTCTTCGGACGCAACCACGCGCGGGTCTATCACGAACTGGAGCAGCAGGGCGAGCGGGTGCGGCTGGTGGGCGTGGTCGATCCTAATCTGGATCGCGCCGACGCGGTGGCGCAGGAGTTTGGCTGCCGCGCTTTCGGCTCAGTCGCGCAGATGCTGACCACGCACAGTGAAATCCGCGCGGCATCGGTGGCAGCGCCTACCGTGCATCACCTCGCGGTGGCTCGCGCGTTGATGGAAGCTGGAGTTGACGTGCTGATTGAGAAGCCAGTGGCGGCTTCGCTGGATGAGGCGAACGAACTGGTGCAACTGGCTGCCGCGCACAAGCGCATTGCGCAGGCGGGCCACCTTGAGCGTTTTAATCCGGCGGTGCGCGCAACGATTCCGCTGCTTACGCAGCCCATGTTTTTCGAGGTGCATCGGCTCAGTGTGTTCACTCCGCGTTCACTTGATGTTGACGTAGTGCTCGACCTGATGATCCACGATCTCGACATCGTGCTTTCGTTTGCTGATTCTCCGGTGAAAGAGGTGCGTGCTGTCGGCCTGCCCATTCTTTCGGGCAAGGCTGATATTGCGAATGTGCGGCTTGAGTTCGAATCGGGATGCGTGGCGAATTTTACGGCCAGCCGGGTTTCGACAGAGCGCGTGCGCAAGCTGCGCTTTTTTCAGCCGCAGCAGTATGTTTCCGTCGATTACGGGCGGCAGGAAGTGCTTGTATTCTCGGTCGGGGCCGATGGCGCGCCGGGCGCTCCGACTGTTAATCCGCAGATAAAAGTGGCCAAGCCTCCGGTAACTTCGGAAGAGCCTTTGCACGCCGAGTTGAAGTCGTTCCTGCACGCGGTGCGGGAACGCTCCACGCCGGTGGTGCCGCTCGAAGATGGCCGCCGCGCGCTCGCCCTCGCGCTCGACATTGTGACTGAGATTCGCGAGCATGGGAAGAAAGTCGGGCTTCCCAGGATTGCCAAGGCGAAAGGCTAGGCGGCCATATGCAAACGCTGAACGTTGGCGCGGGCCGGACGGACAAAGAGTACAAAGAGGCTGAAGAGCAGCGACGGGCTGATCTACTTGCCGACAGTCGAAATGATGCGAACTACTTCTTCCTGGCAGCCGGTCTGGCCGCACTCGGCACCGGCCTGCTTCCGGTGCGGCTGAACATTTTTGTCAGCATCGGTGTGCTCGACCTGCTGGGCCTTTATAGCAGGTCGCTCAGTCCCATTTATCCCTTCGCAATGTATGGCGCCGCGGCGGCGTGGGTGATCATGCTGTTAGCGCTGGGATTCGCCGGGCGCGCCGGCCATCGTTGGGCTTTCCTGGCGGGCATGGTCCTCTATGGGGCTGACATGATCGCGCTGATAGCCATGTTTTCATTGTGGGCCTTTGGGGTCCATGCTTTCTTTGTGTTCGAGTGGTTCCGGGGACAAAAAGCTCTCAAAGATCTGAACGATCCCAGCGTCTCAACCTTTTGAGAGCGATGAACTTGAAATAACGTTTCTCCGCCACAGTTAACTTCGGTGTCCCTCCACTTTAGCCTCTACAGCCATTGGACGGCGTTCTTTGCGCGGGAGAAATAGGTTGTTTTTCCGGGCGGGCGCGAGTATTGTTGGGCGCCTGTAAAGCCGCCCCCGGGATTCCAAATCCAAAGCGGCGAACCGCAGATCTTGCGCTCGCCAACGAACTAAGGAGTGGACTGTGGAAACATCTTCAATCCCACTCGTCACCACGGGGTCGTTTCCTAAACTGCTCACCGAGGACCGGAGGCTGATCTTAGCCGCGGCGCTGGGAACCATCTTCGAGTGGTACGACTTTTTCCTGTACGGTTCCCTGGCGGTGACTATCTCCAGGCAATTTTTTTCCGGCGTGGACGAGACTACCGGATTCATGTTCGCCCTTTTGGCGTTCGCCGCGGGATTTATTGTCCGTCCCTTCGGCGCGGCCTTTTTTGGCCGCCTGGGAGATCTGATTGGACGAAAGCACACCTTTTTGATGACGATGTTTCTGATGGGACTGGCTACGGTCTCGGTCGGATTGCTTCCGGGATATGCCCGCATCGGCATGGCTGCGCCGATCCTGTTGATCAGCCTGCGGCTTTTGCAGGGGCTTGCTCTAGGCGGCGAGTATGGTGGAGCGGCCGTGTATGTGGCCGAGCAGGCGCCAGCCAACCAACGGGGTTATTGCACGAGTTGGATTCAAGCCACGGCGTCGCTTGGTCTGTTGCTTTCTCTGGTGGTGATCTTGTGCTGCCGCCTCGCCACCAAGTCGGCTTTTGAGGTGTGGGGCTGGCGAATTCCGTTCTGGTTTTCCTCGGTCTTGTTGGGCCTATCACTTTGGATTCGCCTTTCCATGAAGGAATCGCAGGCTTTCCTGCAGGCCAAGACGGAAGGCAAACTCTCTCGAGCCCCTCTACAGGAAGTTTTCGGGAAGAGGGAGAATCTTCGCAAGCTGCTCATAGCTTTCAGCGGCATGGTTTCGGGGATGACCGTGGTGTGGTACACGGCGCAGTTCTATGCGTTGTATTTCCTGATTCAGTCTCTGCGAGTGGATCCCATGACGGCAAATCTGCTTCTGGGCGCGGCTTTGGTGCTGGGCAGTCCTTTTTTCATTCTCAGCGGACGACTTTCCGACCGGATCGGAAGAAAGCCAGTAATGATGGCAGGGATGCTGCTGGCCGCTCTGACTTTGATCCCAGTGTTCAAAGGGCTGACGCATTACGCCAATCCGCAGCTCGCGGCAGCCGCGCGCGCGAATCCCGTGGTGGTGAGCGCGGATGCCCGCACTTGCGGATTCCAGTTCGACCCGGTCGGCCAGAGAAAAAACTCCAGCGATTGCGACAAAGTCAAAGCTTTGCTCTCGAAAATGGGTGTTCCTTATACCAACCGGAGCTTGCCTGCTGGGTCTGCCATTCAGATCAAAATCGGTTCCGACCCGATCACAGGATTTGATGCCAAGGCGATTCAAGGAGCACTGGCGGCGGCCAACTATCCCGCACGCGCCGATCCGGCGCAGATGAACATCGGCATGCTCCTAGTGTTGCTGACGGGACTGATTGCACTGGTGACGCTGAGTTATGCGCCGCTGGCGGCCGCTCTGGTGGAAATGTTTCCCACGCGAATTCGCTACACCGCCTTGTCGGTCCCTTACCATGCGGGAGTGGGCTGGGTTGGAGGACTGCTGCCAACCATAACCTTCAGCATTGTGGTTGCGACGGGCAACATCTACTACGGGCTTTGGTATCCGGTAATCGTGGCTTCTCTCAGCTTCCTTATCGGCATGCGCTACATGCCGGAGACCCGAGGCCGGGATCTTCATGCTGATTGAGGCAAGAAATCAGGCGTAGAGGCGAGGGAAAATTCATCATGCCGGGCGACACATATCCGAAATTCCGTGCAGCAGCGGTGCAGGCAGCGCCTGTGTTTCTGGACCGGGATGCGACCATCGATAAGCTGGCTACGCTAGTGCAGAAGGCCGTGGATGCCGGCGCCGAACTGATCGTGTTTGGAGAATCTTTTATTCCGGCGTTTCCGGTGTGGAACCTGATCTATGCTCCGATGGACCAGCACGGATTCTGCCGCCGAATGTTTGACAACGCGGTCCAGGTTCCGGGACCGCACACTAGAAGGCTCAGTGAGATCGCCAAGCGTCATCGCGTGTTCCTCTCGGTCGGCGTCACGGAAAAGGGCCGGCTCAGCATGGGAACACTTTTCAACACCAATCTCCTGTTCGATCGCGAAGGGACGTTGCTGAACCGCCATCGCAAGCTCGTCCCGACGTGGGCTGAGAAGCTCACTTGGGCAAATGGAGACGCGGCGTATCTGCGTCCCGAGGAGACTGACATCGGCCGGGTTGGCACGCTCATCTGCGGAGAGAACACCAATACCCTGGCGCGTTTCACGTTGCTGGCGCAGGGCGAACAGGTGCATATTGCGACCTATCCGCCGGCCTGGCCGTTCCAGCGCCCCGGCAATGGCGCTCATGACTACAATTTGACTGAGGCCATCCGCCTGCGCTCGGCTGCTCATGCCTTCGAAGGCAAGGTATTCAACATCGTTGCCTCGTGCGCGCTCGATACCGATGCTATTGAGCAACTCTCGCAGGGGGATTCCAAGATGAAGGAATTGTTACGGGCAACGCCGGCGCCCGTGTCCGTGATCGTCGGTCCGGATGGCGAGCTGGTGGCCGATCCTGTTACGGGAGGCGAAGGCATGGTCGTGGCCGACATCGATATTGCCGAGAGCATCGAGCTGAAGATGATGCACGATATCGTCGGACACTACAACCGGTTTGACATTTTTCATCTCGAAGTTGACCCCACCCCGAATCAGCCAGTTTCGATCAAAGCGGTCACGCGGCGCGATGAACAAATATCGACCGAGTCTTCCCAGGTCACGCCCCAGAACGCGCAAGATGATACCGCAAGTGCTGCGAACGATCGGCCCATAGCCGTAGTGCGCTCCAAAGCCCAATAAATGGCCGGCAGAGCCGTGGCCAGGAGTTCCAGCCGCAGACCTGACCCCGATTTACAAATGTTTACACGCGTAAGTCCCTCTTAATTTAGTGAATGGGCAGAATCCCCCGAAAGATGCGAAAATAAAAGCAGCTTGGCTGCGCGGGCTCGTTGCGTTATCCCGTCATAACCGGGATGCAACGTGACGAGGGTGATTTGTGTCTAACCGACAGGCCTGGCTCAGAAACGCCCAGGTCGAACAGACTTAGTTCATGCCCATCACGCAAATTCCATTCCAGGATCCGGTGGCTCCTCCCGAGAAGCCGCAGCCGGAACAGCTTGGGCTGTACGACGGCGAGGGATGGGAAACGGCTTACCGCGCGCTTGATGACGATGCCCGTGTACCGCATCTGCTCATCCAGTTGCAGGACGATCTGGAGCGCTCGCGACGCCGCGAAGCTGCATGGATTTCGGTTATCGTCCACCTGATTCTCCTCATTGCCATCTTCAATATTGAGAGACTTGAAAAATACTGGCCGTGGCACTCGGCTGTGGTGGCGAAGAATCTGACGAACGGGAAGGATTTGACCTTCCTCGAGCTTCCTTCTGATCTGCAGAAGGTGCCGCAGAAGCCGAACACGAATATCCTTTCCGACAAGAACCGAATTGCGACGACGCGGCATCCTGAACTGGACGTCAAAGAGCTGCACAAGATTCTGGCGACGCCTCCGCCGGGAGCACCGGGGTCGAGCGGTGTACAGCAGCCGCCGCCTCAGTCGTCTGCAGGATTCGCGCAGAATCAGCCAGCACCTCAGCCCCAGCAAGCACCGAATCCGCAGATCGCGCAGTTGCAGACGCCAGCCACGCCGAATGTCGTCAATGAGTTCAAAAAGTATAGCGGTTCGCAGTATGCGGGTTCGGTGACTGAGGACGCTGCTCGTGCCGCCGCTGCCAGGCGCGGGGCCGGAGGACAGGGTGAAAACGGCGATTTTGGATTAGGTACCGGGGCGCACGGACGCCAGGTGGGCGGCCTTGAAGTTCTGAGCGATACGCAAGGCGTAGATTTCGGCCCCTATCTTCAGCGAGTGCTGCATGACGTTCGGCAGAATTGGTACAACGCGATTCCAGAATCCGCGGAGATGAAGCACGGAAGCCTGATTATCGAGTTCGCGATTATGAAAGATGGGAGTGTCGCGGGAATGAAGCTGGTCACCCCTTCCGGAGATATTCCGCTTGATCGCGCGGCCTGGGCGGGCATCAAGGCGTCAAACCCATTTCCAGCGTTGCCCGGTGAATTTGGCGGGCAATACCTCGCTCTGCGCTTCAAATTCTTTTACAACCCCACCAAAGAAGAGAGCGAAGGACTGGACTAGTCCCTTCCGAATTACCGAGCCCGGCGACTAACCATCAAACCAACTTTTCGTCTACCACACGCGGCAGCGGTTCTGATTGACCATCGGCGATCCCGCTTTGCAGTGAAATGCCTCCTGGAATTCCGGCATGTTCGAGACCACGCCATTGGTGCGGTATTTCTCCGGAGAATGGGGGTCGACCGTGGCACGCAGCCGCTTGGTCTCATCGCGGGTTTCGCCGCACCAGCTCTGCCCGTAGCCTACAAAGAATCTTTGGTCAGGAGTGAGATCGTCGAGCGGTTGCAGATTCTGCCCCTTGGTATCTTCCTTCCACGCCATGTAGGCCAGAATAAGCCCCCCCAGGTCGGCGGTATCCTCGCCGAGGGTCAGCTTGCCGTTGATCTTGATGTCGTCAATGACAGTGTAAGTGGAATACTGGTCTGAAATGCAGCTGGCGCGCTTCACAAACTCTTTGCCATCTTCGGCGGTCCACCAATCGCGCAGGTTGCCATGTGCATCGAACTGGCGGCCTTCGTCGTCGAAGCCATGCGTGAGTTCGTGTCCAATGGTGCCGCCGGTGTCGCCGTAGTTGGGAGCAGCATCAGAGTTGGGATCGAACGCTGGTGGCTGCAGTACTCCGGCTGGGAAGTTGATGTCATTCATCTGCGGATCGTAGTAGGCATTCACCGTGGGTGGCGTCATTCCCCACTCGCCACGGTCGACGGGCTTGCCGATCTTAGCCAGCAGCCGCTCGAATTCAAATCTGCGCGCGCGTTCCACGTTGCCCAGTTCATCTCCACGAACGATCTCGAGCTTGCTATAGTCGCGCCATTTGTCGGGATAGCCGATCTTGTTGGCCATGCCCTGCAGCTTGATCAGCGCTTGCTGCTTGGTGACAGCGGACATCCATGGCAACGAGTTAATGTCCTGCTGCATTGCGGCCTCGATTTCCTTCACCATTTTCAAGGCCTCTTGCTTCGCCTGAGGGCTGAAATATTTTTCCACGTACACCTGGCCCAGCGCTTCGCCCAGGTCGTCGTCTACATTTTCCGTGCACCGCTTCCAGCGCGGTTGCAACTGCTGCTGACCCCGCAACGTTTTTCCATAGAAAGCGAAGTTCTCGTTCAGCAGCGCTGAGGAAAGGAACGGGGCGTCGGCGTGCACCAGGTGCCAGCGCAGATAAACCTTCCAATCCGCCAGGCTTTCTTTGTTGAGTTCTTCATTCATCGCCTTGAAGAAGCCGGGGGCGACAACGTTGAGTGAGGCGAGGGACGGCAGGCCGACCTTGGTGAAGTAAACCTGCCACTGAAAATCGGGACTGATTTTCTCCAGTTCGCCGGCGGTCATCTTGTGGTCGAGGTTCTTCGGTTCGCGCCGCTCTACGCGGGTCATCGATCCCTTGGCTAGCGCGGTTTCGATGCGCATTACGGTCTGCGCTTCCGCTGCTGCAATCCCCGGCTGATCACCCAGGAGTTCGAACATCTTTTGCACGTGTGCCACGTAGGCCTTGCGCAGATCGACCGACTTGGGATCTTCTTTCACGTAATAATCCCGGTCGGGCATGCCGAGTCCGCCCTGGTCGGCTTCTGCGATGACCTGATCGGCGTCCCGGAAGTCCTGGGCTGAGTCGAAGCGAAACAGCGCGTTGCTATGAACCATGACCGCCGCGACGTCGGCGATTTCCGCCTTGGAGTCAATCTTCGCAATTCGCTCCAACCCCGGCTTCAGCGGGTCCGTTCCTTTGGCCTCGATGGCTTTCTCGTCGATGCAGGAGGAATAGTAGTCGCCAATCTTCTGCGTTGCGGCGTTGCGCGCGGGATCAGGAGCGGCGGCGGCCTCGAGGATTCCACGCAACCGGCTCCGGTTCTCGTCCTGCATCTTCGAGTAGGTGTCCCACGAAGACTGGTCGGGAGGAATCGGATTGTTTTTGATCCATCCGCCGCAGGAGTACTTAAAGAAATCCACGCACGGATCTATGCTGCGATCCATGGAAGTTACATCGAGGGCCGGCTCGGGCTTCGACGGGGCGGCTGCGGACTGTTGCGCGCAGGCGAATGAACAGGCCAAGAAAAATGGAGATGCGAGCATGAAGACACTGCGAAACTTACTAGGAAATCCAAAGACACGCACGACTGCCATGACGACCTCTCCCTGTGGCTGCCGAAGGAACCTGAGGCAGAATTTTCCCGCTGAAATCGAAACCGTTGGACTCAAGAGTATAAAGCCTTGCGTCAAGCCAGGTGCGGCCTGGCCGACTGCAGTTTCGTGAAGCCGAAGGCTGAGTTTAGATCTTGCGCAGGCGAATCGAGCCATCTCCGGTGCGAATGACCAGCAGATTTCCGCCCCCGTTCAGCTTGCCTCGAACCTCGTCCTCGCGAATCTTGCCTTCCGTCGTGACGGGCAAATCCAGATCGATGTGGCCGTCTCCGGTGTGCAGATCCACATCGGCGGCCAGGTTCCCCGGCACTGCCAATGTGACCGTGCCATCGCCGCTTTCGAGGTTCCAGCTTGCCGCCAGAGCGGAGCCGGCCATCGCCTGCGCGTCGACGTGGCCGTCGCCGGTCTTGAGGTCGAGTTCGTCAAAGCGGCCATGGGCGCGGATGTGGCCATCCCCGGCCGTTGCCCGGAGTTTGCCGTCTACGCTGTCGACCTCCTGCGAGCCGTCTCCGCTGCGCAATTGCATTTCTCCCTTAAAGTTTCCTAGATCGATCTGGCCGTCGCCGGTGTGCAGGTCCACGCGACCCTCACGCGGCATGTGGATGTCGATGTCGACGCGCCGGTTGCTATGAGTGCCCCACTCGATTGTGACCCCGTGGGAATGCGGATAGCGCACATCGATCTCAACCGTGTCGCCCGTCTGGTGTTCTTCGATCCGGATGCCTTCGCCGCCGATCTTGTAGCGCTCGGTTGTCACCTTGGCTTCGATGGTTTTCTGGTCCCAGGTGGAAACGTGAATGTTGGCGTCAGAAGTATCCACGCGCAAATCGGGCTGGCCGGTGAGGGTATAGGTTTTCGACCATTCATCGGCTCCCGCAGGCAGCACAACCCAGGAACAAACGAAGCCGACGACCATCAAGACCGTGAAGCAGCTTTCAAGCTTCATGCGTTTCATAAGAAATTCCTCCTCGAGAAGGCACACTCCCGTCCAGCTTCTTCTTAGACGAGATTACACGCGATCTGTGAGTCGGGTTCCATAGAAAATTGGGGGGGAGGATTGTGGCTAGGTCCGCGCCTTCTATCTCAGGTATGCCATGCGAATCAGAGTGCGCTCTGAGAACGGCACATAGAGTAATCCAGCGCTGGCTGCGAAAGCTGCGCCCAGCCCGATCTTCGGCATCAGCAGAAACGGAGCGACTGCCCAGAGCTGATCGAGGGCCAGAATAAAAGGGAACATCTGCTGAAACTTTTCGCCCAGGCGCTGGTAGTCGAATCCGACGGCGGAAAGCAGATAGCAACGCATTGGAATTCCAACGCCAGCAGTCACCATTACCATGGCCGCCAGCGTGGTTGCGCCCCATGCCGGCAAGAAAGAATCTGCGACTCCCTGGATCGCATGCAGGCGGGAAAGCGCGACCACGTAGAAGATGAGGTACATCACTTGGGCGAGGGCGAATAGTCCGCGCGTGAGCCCGCGCCGCGGGATTGGCACATCGAGATCTGGGTGCAGGGTGCTCGGGAGATTTTGCGCGGATGTGGCTGTTGGCTCGCTGCGGTCGGCTGAATGGACGAAAGCGCCCGTTCCCACATTACCTTTCTCCACACCATTCTGTACGGGCGCAATAAATCGATATCCGCGACGCGCCAGCGTCTCGATATAACGTGGACTGGATGCCGAATCGCCTAACACTTCCCGAAGCTTGTTCACGGCGGTGTTGAGACTGTGGTCGAAATCCACGAAGGTGTCGGCAGGCCAGAGTTTCTGGCGCAACTCCTCGCGCGTTACAACATCGCCAGCGCGCTGCAAGAGCAGGGAGAGAACCTGAAACGGTTGCTCCTGCAGACGAAGCCTGGTGCCGTTCTTGCGGAGTTCGCCGGCGGCGAGGTCGAGCTCGAAGACTCCAAAACGCGCGATTCTGCCGGAGTTGCCTTCGAAGGCTGGCATGGACAATGGGCGACCGACGACGCGTAGTGTAGCACCAACAGCGAGACTTCCCGCCGGGCGTACAATATTCGCGTGCCTGACGACCAGCGCAAGAACGATTCCTCCGGCAAGCACCGCCAGCACGCGATTTATGCCACGGAAACTTCCGGTCTGCTGCTGATTGCCTTTCTGTTGCTTGTCCTGACTTTGATTCGCTACTGGCATGCCATTCACTGGAGCGTGCGCTGACGGTGGCTTCCGTGCAACCGGAACCGCTGCTGGCAGTGGTGCTTGGCCCCACCGCCAGCGGTAAGACCGCGCTTTCTCTGGCGCTCGCGGAGCGCTTCCACGGCGAGATCGTGAACTGCGATTCCGTCGCCATGTACCGCGAGTTCGACCTTGGGACCGCGAAGCCTACGGCTTCCGAACGAGCCCGCGCTCCGCATCACTTGCTCGATTGCGTCGCGCCCACCGGCCGTATCACTGCAGGTGAATATGCCCGCCAGGCACGGCAAGTGCTCGATGAAATCAAAGGGCGTGGTCATTTGCCGATTTTGGTGGGCGGAACCGGACTCTACCTCCGCGCCTTGCTCGAAGGACTTTTCCCCGGCCCGCAACGCTCTGAAGAACTGCGCGAGCGATTGAGAGAACGGCCCGAAGGACGCGGCTCGAATTACCTTCATCGCATTCTGCGCCGCCTGGATCGCGCAGCCGCTGAAAAGATTCATGCCAACGATACCCCCAAGCTCATCCGCGCTATCGAGGTATGCCTGGCTTCGAGAGAGAAGATGACGGAACTGTGGCAGCGTGGACGCGATCCCTTGCGCGGCTTCCGCATCCTGCGCCTCGGTCTCGATCCCGACCGGCAGGAGCTCTATGACCGAATCAACCGCCGCGCGAAGCAGATGTTCGATGCTGGGATAGTGGAGGAGACGCAGCGACTGGTTGAGAAGTATGGTGACACTGCCGGCCCGCTATCCGCTCTCGGCTACAAGCAGGCGCTGCAATTTCTTCAGGGCGAACTCACGCGCGTTCAGGCGCTCCAGGCCGCTCAGCAGGCTCATCGCAACTATGCCAAGCGGCAAATGACATGGTTTCGCCGCGAGCCGGAGGTGCATTGGCTGCGGGGCTTCGGCGATGAGGCGCAGGTGCAGCACGACGCCGTGACTCGTATGGAAACCGCACTCGCTAGAGATTTCACGGATCCTCGCGGGTGAA
>DATHOK010000194.1:0-4855 GCA_035484995.1 Verrucomicrobiia bacterium
CCGCGCTTTTGAGGAAAGCCTTGAGTTTCATCAACTTCGCAGCCCGCGAAATCAATTGCAAGATCGTGTACTACGGCGCCGGGTTGGGCGGCAAGACCACGAATCTGCAAGTGATCTACCAGAAGACCGCGGAACAGCAGAAGGGCAAGATGATCTCCCTCGCTACCGAAACCGAGCGCACCCTGTTCTTCGATTTCCTGCCGCTCGATCTGGGTTCGGTGCGGGGCTTCAAAACCCGAATCCATCTTTATACCGTCCCCGGCCAGGTGTTCTACGATGCCAGCCGCAAACTGATCCTGCGGGGCGTGGATGGCATCGTCTTCGTAGCCGACTCGCAGGAACAGCGCATGGACGCGAACGTCGAAGCCCTCGACAACCTCATGTCGAACCTGCAGGAACATGGCTACGACTTCAATAAGATTCCCTACGTGCTCCAGCTCAACAAGCGCGACCTGCCAAACATCCTGTCCCCGGAAGCGCTGAACAAGGAACTCCGCAAGAAGAATGAAGCGGTGGTTGAGGCAGTAGCGTTTCAGGGTGTAGGCGTATTCGAAACGCTAAAAGAAATTGCGCGGCAGGTGTTAACTGAGTTGAAGGCCGGCGGCTAGGAAGGCAGTTCTCAGTTCTAGCCCCTGGATCTATTGCATCGGTTGTCCCGCCGCTAACACCCCTTTGCCCGTGCCCCAAGCATGCATTTCAGGCTTAAGGAAACCGGCTTTGACAGTCGGATCGTCCTGCACCAACCTGGCAGCTTGCTCCGCTCCCACGCGGAAAATCTCGACCCCTCGCAACTCGCCCTGATCGTCGAGCGGGAACGGTCCCGCAATGGCCAGGCTTCCCTGCTCTGTCATCTGTTTAAGGAGAGCATGATGCTGCTTCACCACGTCCATAAACTCGGGCGCACTCGGGTTCCACTTGTCGCCCCGCTTCATCAGAACCAGCGTGTACTGCTCAAACCCCTGAGGTCCGTCGGGTGCGTGAATAGCGCTCGAGTCGATGAGCCAAGGCCCATGCACCTCGGGAGCAAACCGTCCCGCCTTAACCGCCGGATCGCTGTCAGCCCACTCTTGCGCCTGAGCCGCCGACTCGGCCTGCAACACGAATATTCCGCGGAGCGCGGTGTCATCCAGAAAAGGACCGGCCATCACAAGCTTATGTTCGGCCGCCAGCTTGCGAATATTGGCCATGTGATCTTCCTGAAGTTTTTCTCCGGCTTCCTTACTCAGTTGCGGAGCATTCGCGGGACGATTCAGGAGTACGAAGAAGTACTGCGCGGAGCTTGCGCTCGACTGGGGCGGCGCTTGCGCGAAAGCCGGAACGGCAAGAACGATCAGACTAAACAGAAATACGCCGCGGAAAAGAGTTCTTCTCATAGACTTCACCACCCATTGTGCCCAACGATTCTAGTTTAGGCGGGAACTCTTTCAGAAGAAAAAAATCACATCCCCGGCCGCCGTAATCTGGCTCTTCTTCGTCCCATTCTGGTAGGCCGGCGCATCGTAAGAATGTTCGAACCGCACTTCGGGACGGAACAAAACTGTAGTTCCAACCCAATGCCCCCAACCGAATAGATGCTCCGTGTAACGCGTCTTGATTCCAGTCCGCTGGCCGGCGATATCATCGAAATATTCATTCCGAATTGAAATGTAGTTGTGCGCCCCGAACTGCCGCTCCAGATAGTTCACGATCGCCCACTCCGGCGCATAGCAAGTGAACGCGGTGTTGCTGTCGCAGATTGCGCCATTGGAGCCCGTCTCCGGCTGAATGGGATCAACCGAGGGCAATCCCGATCCTGTCGGCGGACTGTAACTAAGGTTCGGCACCTGCTTCATCCACTGATACCAGCCCTCGGTCGACGTATGCCAATTCTTGTCGATCACGTGATACCAGGTCAGGTAATAAGCCTGCAGGTTGTTGTAGGCGTACTGCCCGCTATCCTTGCCGAGGTTGGTCTCGTTATCGCAAAGATAAAGATTGTCCTTGCTGGTCCGCCACGCATACTGCACGCACCAATTCAACGTGACCCGAGAGTCCGTCAGATTCCAGGGCGCCGTCTCGCAGCCGGGCGAGAGTCCAACCTGCGTGGTCCAATGCGAGTTGATCCGCGTAGTCGCGTTGATCCCCGTCTGGGTGTAGCAATCGAACGTGTAGAGCAACGAATGGCTGTAGGTATAGTTGTTGGGTGCGAGCTGGGCCTCGATGTCGGGCAAAGAGATGTAGCGTCCGATGCGAACATCCGTTCCCTCACCGATGTGAGGAAAATAAAGATCGAGATACATCATCACCGGATCGAAGCCATACTCTTTCCCCGGAGGATGCCCCAGCAATTGCTGGCTGAAGTAGCCTTTGGCCGTAGTAAATCGATAATCGAGTCCCCACAGCGCCGAAAGGCGGAATCCCCAATCAAAGTGCTCGGTCTGCACCGTATCCGGCTGGCGCTCGACGTAGAGCACTTCCTGGTCAGGCTCGATCGCGTTCGGCACTTCGTCGTAAGCCGTCGGGAAATTGTCGTACTTCCCTTCGGATGCGTTCACGCCGCCCTTCGACGTGCTGAAATTTGCCCCAACATTCAGCCAACCGTAGATCTGAATCTTGTGTCTCTTCCAGCCATCGCCGTCGGGGCCGTCCCACACTGCCGTCATCCATGGCGCAGCTTGCGTCCAAGGCTGTCCAATCGACACCGTTCCGCCAATCGGCCAAGTCGAAAAAGGAAACGGCGGTCCGTTGACCGGCGCAGGGTCTCCGCGGAACGCCGGAGCTGCCGCGGCCGGATTCGACGCCGCCGGCGGCCACCAGTCGTCGGAGTACGCCTTGAAAAGCCGCCGAAGAAAGCTGCCTTGTTCCGTGTTCGTGTTGAGTGCCACACCGCCGGTCCCAGGCGCCGTCGATTGCGCGTAAGCCCAGGGTCCGCACAACTGCAACCAGGATAGAAGACCGAGAAAAAGAAGAGCGAGAAGAAAAATTGCTTTGAAGGATCTCAATGGATTTGCAATCCTCGAATCACTAGCAATCTCAGCCCCGAAAGCTTATCCGCCGCCGTATAAGGAAGCCGTAAAGACCTCGATGCGGAATTTTCCCTTGTTCCCATTTGGTTTTCCGTTAGTTCTCGAGGCGTTTCTCAAGTAGTGGGGCAATTTGAAAATCTCTAGCGCTACTCCTTTCTCGCGTCATCCCGAAGGCCCGCGTTTTCTCCAGCGGGACGAGAGCCTACCCTGAGCGGAGCCGAAGGGGATCTCCAGCGGCATACTGCCGCCCCATTCAGACTGCAGGCCCACGATTTCTTCCGGGTGGCCGCAGAACAACGGCAATTCGTCTAAAATGACAGGTCGTTTCAGAGCTTACCGAAAGAGGCGTCATGCGTAGACTCAGAACCTTGTTCCTGATGTTGCTGTTCTCCTCGCTCTTGCTCCCGCAATTCTTGTTTTCACAGGCCAGTTCTCTGCACGGCATCGACGTCACCGATCTGGATCGCAAGGCGGATCCCTGCAACGACTTCTACGAATTCGCCAACGGAACGTGGCGCGCGAGCCATCCCATCCCGGCATCCATGACCCGCTGGAGCAAGCGCTGGGCCGCGGGCGAGTCCTCCAAAGACAAGCTCAGGGAAATTCTAGACACCGCCTCCGCCGACAAGAGCGCGCCCAAAGGCAGCACCGAGCAGATCATCGGCGACTACTACGGCGCCTGCATGGACGAGTCGCGGGTGAATGCGCGCGGCATGGAACCGCTGAAGCCGTGGTTTGCGCAGATCGATGCCGCGAAAGACACTGCGGAACTGCAGCGCGTGATGGCCGACATGCACGACATACTGGTCGCGGATCCGTTCGTGCTCGGCAGCCAGCAGGATCCTCACAAACCGTCCTGGGTGCTCGCCGATATTGGCGCAAACGGGCTGGGGCTGCCCGATCGCGACTATTACCTGAAACCGGAAGCGCGCTTCAAAGAAGCACGCGAGAAATATGTCGCGCACATCACGGCCATGTTCAAACTCGCGGGATGGGACGAAAGAACCTCGACGGCCGCCGCCCAGACCATCATGGCAATGGAGACCAAGCTAGCGGAAGCCTCACTCGACAACGTAGCCCTGCGCGATCCGGCGGCCACAGATCACAACACGACCTTTGCCCAGTTGCAGGCGATGGCTCCGCATATCGACTGGGTAGAATATTTCAAGCATAAGCAGATTCCGCAAGACGTGGACATGAACGTTGATCAGCCGAAATTCATGCAGGAGCTCGACCGGCAGATACAGGAGGTTCCGCTGGCCGACTGGAAAGTTTATTTCAAATGGCGTCTGCTGAACTCGACCGCCAGTTCCCTCTCGGCTCCATTCGTCGAGGAAGATTTCGCCTTCACGGGAAAGTACCTGAGCGGCACCACTGAGATGAAACCGCGCTGGAAGCGCTGCGTCGAATCAACAGATCAGCTTTTCGGCGAAGCCTTGGGAAAGAAGTATGTGGAAAAGTATTTCCCGCCGGAAGCCAAAGCGCGAATGCAGGAGATGGTGCGGAACTTGCTGGCGGCGATGCGCGACGACATTCTCAGCCGCCCCTGGATGAGTGACGACACTAAAGAAAAAGCGATGGCCAAGATCGCCACCTTCAATCCCAAGATCGGATATCCCGACAAGTGGAAAGACTACAGCCACATCGAGATCCGCCGCGAAGCGTTCTTTGAGGACATGATTGCGGGCAGGAAGTTCGTCGAAGAAGACGACCGGCTCACCATCAACAAGCCCGTGGATCGCGGCCGCTGGGGCATGACGCCGCCCACGTCCGATGCTTATTACAATCCTCTATTGAATGAGATTGTGTTTCCCGCAGGCATCTTGCAGCCCCCGGCGTTTGATATGAAA
>DATHOK010000195.1:0-17445 GCA_035484995.1 Verrucomicrobiia bacterium
CGAAGAACAACATCTGTCCGTCCCAGTCGTCCGCCGTGAGTGGCCATCCATGACTGAACACTATGGGCTGACCCGTGCCCCAGTCTTTGTAATAAATCTGCGTACCATCTTTTGTCGCAATCGCTGGCATAAATATTCTCCTTAATAGTAGTTGGGATTTCCTGACTGTTTCACTCCGCTGCCTTAGCCGCCAAGGTTTCGACCACCGCGATGTTTTGCAACAGGTCCGGTGGCAGGTTGTGCCTTTCCTGCAAATAGCCCGGGTCGTTGTAACTGACCCAGACGCGGGCCTGGGCGTCTTGCCAGACCAGAATCTTGAGCGGAAGATCGATGGCAATACTGGGAGCGGCCAGCATCAAGGGCGTGCCCGCTTTTGGGCTTCCAAAGATCAGCAGCTTGGTGGGAGGCATTTTCATTCCTAGCTTTTCCGCTTCTCCGCTATGGTCGACCAGAGCGAAAAGGGTAACTCCCTTCGCCAGCAGAATCCCTTTGAGTTTTTCTACCGTCTGCTCCACCGAATGACTGCTGGGTATGTCGATGATCCCAGTTGCTTTATTTAGCTTCATAGATAAGGCCTCGGAGTCGGCAACTGCGTAGGTCGAATTGTGTGGCGGGACACATAGAACCCGACCTGACTAGCCCAGTCATTTTCGGCCAAAGTAGATGTGGAGGCAACCCGAGATTCTCGACTTGCAACTAAATCATTAGTTACCTTTTATTGTGTAAACCGTCTGAGGATTTACGGAGAAACCGCGTGCCTAGAAGACAGTCCAGGACCCTTACAGAAGCCGAGCTTCGGATCATGAACGTGTTGTGGCTCAAGGGGTCTGGCACGGTCCAGTTGGTCATGGAGTACCTTTCGCAGAAAACCCCATTGGCATACAACTCGGTCTTGACCACCATTCGCGTCCTGGAGCGAAAGGGCTACGTAAAGCATTCCAAAGATGGGCGCGCCCATGTATACGCTCCGCTAGTCGGGCAGAAAGAGGCAACGCGTTCGGAGATCCGCAACCTGGTTGGCCGTTTCTTCAAAAACTCCCATGAGCAACTCGTCCTAAACATCCTTGAGGATCGAGGCATCGAGGCGGAGGAACTTAATCGCCTGCGCGAGATGCTGGAACGGAGTGGCGCGGAATGATGTCGCCTCAGTTCCAGACAATCGCTCAGATAGCCATCGGGCGTATTCTTAATTCTTTACCCGAAGGATTGCTGGTCGCTCTTTTCGCCTGGGTCACATTGCGCCTTCTGCCGCGACAGAACTCCGGAACGCGATTTGCGGTTTGGTTCGTGGCCCTGCTGGCGGTCGCGGGGCTCCCGCTGATCAGCAGCATCGTGAGCCCACGGTCTCTTCTGTCGGCGAGTGGCGTGCGGCCTGTGATCACTTTGCCCGGTCCCTGGGGAATTCTTCTGTTTCTGGCTTGGGCTCTTGCAGTCTGTGCCGCGATGCTGCGTCTGACCGCGGGACTTTGGCGGCTGCGAGGGCTTCGCAGGAGTTGCATCGCCATCGACTCGGTCCAGCTTGAGCCCGCGATACGAAAAACCGTCGCTGATTTTTCTTCGTCAAGACGGGTAACGCTTGCCACCTCAAACAACGTAAGCGTGCCTTCAGCCTTCGGCTTTTTCAAGCCGATGATTGTCATTCCAGCCTGGGCGCTGCGAGAACTTCCTTCTGACGAATTGAAGATCATTCTGCTCCACGAATTTGCGCACCTCAAGCGCTGGGACGACTGGACCAATTTGCTCCAGAAGGTCGTGCGGGCGGTATTCGTCTTCCATCCTGCAGTCTGGTGGATCGACGGCCGGCTCGCGCTGGAACGCGAAATGGCCTGCGACGACGCAGTGCTGGCCGAGACCGCCAATCCGCACGGTTATGCGAAATGCCTGGTCGCTCTCCTGGAGAAGAGTTTTGCTCGGCGGGGCTGGACTATGGCGCAGGCTGCCGTGCACCGCGCACGCGAGGCTTCCCTGCGCGTGGCGCAGATTCTCGATGCCCGCCGACCGCATGCCAGACACGTCTGGAAGCCAGCTCTGGGTATCGTGGGTGCTTTTTCTCTGGTGTGCCTCGTGCTGGTGCCGCGTGTACCCGAGTTAGTGGCATTCGACCGGGCCGCCCAGCCGATTCTCAGTGACAACGTCCACGCCGGCACGCTGAGTCAGCCCGAATTTTCCTTGGCTGCAGCGATTCCAGCCGCGTTGCAGACCAGCCAGCAACAGCCGATTCGAAAATTACTGCGACCAGCTGCGAGGCGAACGGTTAGCCACGCTGTTGAACGTCAAGCGACCGAACCTCGATCCCTTGTCCCGCTGGTGGCCGCGGCACGGTGGAGCGCAGACACCGATCCCGGCCTGCTGGACATCGTGACCGCGGAAGCGAACGAGACAATCGTGCCCGGAGAAACTTTACTGGTGGTCCGGACCACGCAGCGAGTAGCGCCGAATTCGTGGGTATGGAGCGTTCGCGTGTGGCGCATCACCTTGGTCGAGCAGCAGGTGGACCGAGGGCCTGTTGCGAATAAGACATAGGCAAAAATTTTTGGCAGTAACAACTAAATACTTAGTTCCACAAGGAGAAGTGAAATGAATACCTGGAAGACAATCCTGACCCGGCGTTTGCTCCTGGCCGTGGTCGCTGTGCTAACCGTCGCGTCGCTGGCAACTTACGAGTTCGCCTCGGCCAAACCAGCGAGGGCGTCCGCGGCGGCCCCTGCCGCTGCACCGCTCGATGACAACAGCGTCGCCGCCATACTGTCACTCGACCACGCTATGGAAACGCTGGCGGCCCGGGTTACCCCTGCTGTCGTCAACGTAACCGTGACGTCGAAGGCGAGCCCTCAGCAAAGCGGCGACGATTCCTCGCAAGACATGCAGCAGTTCTTCGCGCCTTTCGGGGGCAACCCATTCGGCGGTACACCGGGGCATCAGTTTCAGTTCAACATACCGAATAATCCGCGCCCGAGGGTGGAGCACGGTCTGGGCAGCGGAGTGATCATCTCCCCTGATGGTTACATCGTTACTAACAATCACGTGGTCGATGGCGCCACCGACATCCGCGTCACCATGAGCAACCGTGATGTATTTTCGGCAAAGCTTATCGGTACCGACCCGCTCACCGACCTGGCTGTGATCAAAATAAACGGAACGAACCTGCCCAGCGTGCCTTGGGGCGATTCGGCCAAGCTCCGTCCCGGTCAAACTGTGCTGGCGTTCGGTAACCCTTATGGTTTGCAGTTCACGGTGACGCGCGGCATCATCAGCGCGCTCAAGCGCCCCAATCTCGATGCCAGTGACCGGCGCAAGCCCGGAGAATTCATCCAGACTGATGCCGCCATCAATCCCGGCAACTCCGGCGGTGCGCTGGTCGATGCACGTGGCGAACTGATCGGGATCAACACGTTTCTGATTTCGTCGAACGGTTCATTCTCCGGAATGGGCTTCGCGATTCCCGCGCAGATTGTCGAACCCACGGTTGAGACCTTGATTCGCGACGGCAAAGTCAGTCATGGCCTTATCGGGATTGGCATTTCGGATGTGACTCCGGATAACGCCAAGTTCTTCCGGATGAGCAACGCCAACGGAGCCGTTGTAACCGAAGTCGAACCGAACTCTGCTGGAGGCAAGTCTGGCCTGCGCATTGGCGATGTCATCACCAAATTGAACGGGCAATCCGTAACGGATGCCGGAGAGTTGCAGATGGAAGTCGGGCAAAAACGGCCCGGTGAAACTATCCAACTCGAGGTGATGCGCGAAGGCAAGACGACGAGCGTTCCAGTCACTCTGGAAGCGATGGGCGCGACCAACGGCGGCGTGACAGTAGCTGGCGACCACGAAAAAGGCCGCTGGGGACTGAGCCTGGGCGAATTGAGTCCAGATACTCGTGATCAACTGCAGGTCCCGAGCAACGTTCATGGCGCTGTAGTACAAGACGTGCAGCCTGGAAGTCCGGCAGACAACGCAGGCTTGCAGCGAGGAGATGTAATTATCGAAGTCGACCGCCATTCCCAGCAGTCAGCAGCCGACGTCGCCAAAGCGCTAGCCGATGTCCCGAAAGGGGAGGATGCTTTAGTGCTGGTCTGGTCCAGCGGAGGCAGTACGTTCCGCGTGTTGCACGCCACGCAAGGCTAGGTTGCGCGATTGTGCTCCGCTCCGGCGCGTGCCGGGGCGGAGTGCAGCGTGCGACTCTTTTTTCGGCTCACGGGAAGATTTCAGTTGACACTACTCTCTATCGTTTTATAATCATTCTCATCCGATAACCATGCGTCTCCGCCATGAACAGTTCCGTGAACTGGCCGCGAAGCACGGTTTGGCCGTTACGCACCAGCGTCAGGTCGTCTATGAGGCTGTCGTCGCTTCCCACGGACACTATTCCCCCGAAGACATTTACGCCGCAGTCCGGCGCCGCATTCCATCTATCTCTTTGGCCACGGTCTACAACAATCTGCGGCTTTTCATCGAGTGCGGGTTGCTGCGCGAGGTCACTCCTCATGCGACCACGTTGCTTGTGGACGGCAATCTCAAACCTCATCATCACCTGGTTTGCTCGCGCTGCAAATCGGTGCAGGACATCGAAGGAGAGTTTATCGATTTCAAAAGGCTATCCCGGCATCTGCCGGATGGCTTTGATCTGACGCAACCGTTGGTCGAGGTTTTCGGCCTCTGCCGCCGCTGCAGCGTCAAAAAGTAACTTTTTCAGCCGGTACTTAATCATATTCGAAGGACGAAAACATATGGAAAACACACTCGCGAGTTCATCAGGAAGTGTAGTCCCCGAAGTTAAGCAAAAAAACACCGCAACTGAATCGAAGTGCCCAATGGGGCACGGCGCTCGCAACTCCTACACGAATGCCGACTGGTGGCCGAACCAGGTGAACGTGAACATTCTGCACCAGCACTCTCCGAAGTCCGATCCGATGGGCAAGGCGTTCAACTACGCGAAAGAATTCGAGAGCCTCGACCTGAAGGCCGTGATCAAGGACCTGCACGCCTTGATGACAAATTCGCAAGAGTGGTGGCCGGCCGACTTTGGGCACTACGGGCCGCTGTTCATTCGTATGGCGTGGCACAGCGCAGGCACGTACCGCATCGGCGATGGCCGCGGCGGAGCCGGAGCCGGACAGCAGCGCTTCGCTCCGCTCAATAGCTGGCCGGACAACGTCAACCTCGACAAGGCGCGCCGGCTGCTGTGGCCGATCAAGCAGAAGTATGGCCGAAAGATTTCCTGGGCCGATCTCATGATTCTCGCCGGCAACGTCGCCCTCGATTCGATGGGATTCAAGACCTTCGGTTTTGGCGGCGGGCGCGAGGATGTGTGGGAGCCCGAAGAATTGAACTGGGGCCCCGAGGGCAAGTGGCTGGCCGACGAGCGCTACACCGGCGATCGTGATCTTCAGAAGCCGCTCGGCGCCGTGCAGATGGGTCTGATCTATGTGAATCCGGAAGGGCCGAATGGAAAGCCTGATCCCCTCGCCGCGGCGCGCGATATCAGAGAGACGTTCGCCCGCATGGCGATGGATGACGAAGAAACAGTTGCACTCATCGCCGGTGGTCACACCTTCGGCAAAACCCATGGCGCGGGTGTTCCCGCTCAGTATGTAGGCAACGAGCCAGAAGGTGCCAACATCGAGGATCAAGGCTTCGGATGGAAGAATAAACTTGGCAAAGGTCATAGCGCTGACACGATCGGTAGCGGCCTGGAAGTCATTTGGACCACGACGCCTACGAAATGGAGCAACAACTTCTTCACGAACCTGTTCAGCTACGAATGGGAACTGACCAAGAGCCCGGCCGGAGCACATCAGTGGACACCGAAAAATGGCGCGGGCAAAGCTGCGGTACCGGATGCGCACGATCCCTCAAAGCGCCACGCGCCCTCCATGCTGACCACGGACCTCGCATTGCGGTTCGACCCCGCTTACGAAAAGATTTCGCGGCGTTTCTACGACCATCCAGATCAGTTGGCGGACGCGTTTGCCCGGGCGTGGTTCAAGCTCACGCACCGCGATATGGGGCCAATCTCTCGCTACCTTGGCCCACTCGTTCCGAAGGAGCTGCAGCTGTGGCAAGACCCTGTCCCCGCCGTGGATCATAAATTGATTGGCGAAAAGGAGATTGCTGCGCTGAAGGCGAAGATCCTCAAATCCGGACTATCGATCTCCCAACTGGTCACGACCGCCTGGGCATCGGCGGCTTCGTTCCGCGGCTCCGACAAGCGTGGTGGGGCGAACGGCGCGCGTATTCGCCTTGCGCCGCAAAAAGATTGGGAAGTGAACCAGCCGGCCGAACTGGCGAAGGTTCTCAAGAAGCTGGAGGCGATCCAAAAGGATTTCAACAGCTCTCAATCGAATGGGAGCAAAGGGAAAAAGATTTCGCTTGCAGATCTGATTGTGTTGGGCGGCTGCGCAGCCGTCGAGGAAGCCGCGAAAAGGGCCGGGTACAAAGTGAAGGTTTCCTTCTCGCCGGGGCGCACGGATGCTTCGCAGAAGCAGACCGACGTGCACTCATTCGCCATAATGGAGCCGGTCGCGGATGGGTTCCGCAACTATCTGCGCACCGGACAGATCCTGTCGGCCGAGGAGTTGCTAGTGGATCGGGCGCAGTTGCTCACGCTGACTGCCCCCGAGATGACGGTTCTCGTCGGCGGCCTGCGCGCCCTGAATGCGAACTTCGGACAGGCCAAACATGGCATCTTCACCAAGCGACCCGAGACGCTGAGCAACGATTTCTTCGTTAACCTGCTCGACATGAATACGAAGTGGGAGCCCTCCTCTACAGAAGGCGTGTATGAGGGGCGCGATCGTGCGACGAACAAAATCAAGTGGACCGGCACGCGCGTCGATCTTGTGTTCGGTTCGAACTCCCAACTTCGGGCACTCGCAGAAGTCTATGCATCCGACGACGCGAAGGAGGCGTTTGTGAAGGACTTCGCAGCTGCATGGAACAAGGTAATGAACCTTGATCGCTACGATCTTGCCTAAGGACGCGGGATCTATAACGGCATGCGGCAGGATAGCGGTAGCCTGGTCAAGAGAAGTGAAGCCGAGCTTGGCCTAGACCTCGGATTCGACTGCAAGAAAGGATGCTTCCGGTCCCAAGCGTTCGTCTAGAAAAGTCTTTACTTCAGCCCCGGTCGGCATTGAGAGCTGCGCCCCATGACGGGTTACCGAAATGGCGGCGACGGCAGACGCGAAAACCGCGCTCCGCGCAACTGTGGAGCCGCGCATCAATCCCACTGCAAATCCTGCGTTGAATGCATCCCCAGCTCCAGTCGTATCTACAGCATTCACGGAGAAAGCGGGGACGCGCTCTTTGGCTAGACGTCCTTGCGCGATGAGGCAACCGTGCGATCCCAACTTCAATAAGACGTTCTTGGCACCGCGATCCAGAAGACTCTCCGCTGCTGCATAATAACTCCGGTCACTGTTCTCAAACTTCGTTTTAAGCAGTTCCTCGGTTTCAGTTTCGTTAGGAGTAATCCAGGACACTTTGCGAAGCAGGGTCCGGGGCAACTCGCGCGCCGGTGCGGGGTCAAGCATAAGTGGGATGTTGTGTCGCTCGGCGAACTGTGCCAGGTATTCAACTGTCTCCAAGGGAATCTCCAGCTGCGTCAGAAGGAATCCAGCATATTCCAGAATCGTCGCAGCTTTTTCGAGCTGTTTCGGCGTGAAGCTGCCATTGGCGCCCGGCACCACCACGATGTTGTTCTCACCACGTCGCCCGGTAGTGATCAACGCGACGCCGGATGCCCCTTCCACCGTGTTTATGTAGGTTGTGTCCACACCGGCTCCCTCCAGACCGTTGCGCAACTGAGTTCCAAAAGCGTCGTTGCCGACGTTTCCTACCAGCGCAAGCGGATATCCGAGTTTCGCTACTGCGACCGCCTGATTCGCGCCTTTCCCGCCGTAAGAAGTGTTATAGCTATTGCCAATGATCGTCTCCCCCACCTGGGGAATATGATCAGCGCCCACTACTAAGTCGAGATTGATACTGCCGACGACGACGATAGGTTTTTGCATGACGCTCTGATTTTCCTATCTGGTCACCGTGATTGCGATTGCGATCGATACGCAATTGAGTAGGCTTCCGGGTGGATACATGGCACTCGCGGTTAATCGCCTCTTCATTGCGCGGCGCGGCCCGTTGCAACCCGACGGCGCGAGCGATGGGGGAGGGCCTCGCGCCGTCACGCAAAATCTAGAACACAAATCTCATGTTCAACTGCACGTGGCGGCCCGGACGAGATGCACTTACGTAGCCAAAATGGCTTGCTGAGTTGGTCTGGCGGTCATCAAGCACGCAAGGTGCATAGCCCAGGAAAGGGCAGTAGCTGTTGTTCATGGCGCTCCATTGGGTGTGATTGAAGGCGTTGAACGAGTCCAGGCGGAACTGCAACTCACGGCCTTCGCCGAACACCCTGAGTGCCTTTTGTAATCCCAAATCCCAGTCGTTGATCCCTGGCTGAACCAGCTCATTCCGCCCTTCATTCCCTCGAGTCACCGCATAGTTCGTGATGCCTTGACTAACGTAGAACGGATCAGTGCTAGCGGCCGGCTCGGCGTAGCAGTTGGTGTTGAAAGAGTTGGTAATGCTCCTGCTCCCACGCGAAAGATTGGCGTTACAGGTTTGCAGCGGAACATCGCCCATGCCGTCGTACGAACTGGTGTAACCATTAAAGACCGTGGTCGGCGACCCCGATTCAAACGTGGCAATGGAATTGATCTGCCAGCCTCCAACCGCCTCGCGCAGCACGTGATTTCCCAGCGTCCTTCCCGGCAACTCGTAGGTAACAGCAGCCACGAAGCGGTTGGTATGGTTCGCGTCGGAGGGACCATAACTCCAATTCGGATGCCACTGGCCGCCGATGATTTCTTTCGCAACGCCGGCGTTATTTGACTCGCCGCTTTCTCCGAAATATTCGTCCATTTGCTTCGACCAGGTGTATGCAATCTCAGTGGTCATGCCATGCCATCCCCGGGTTTTCAACTCGGCATTCATGGCGTTGTAGTTGTTACTCTGGTCGGGGCGAACCGAGTTCACGCCGCCCCAGCGGCCGGGCGCTGCCGCGGTCTGTGGCCGCGCGGCGTCGCAGGTCAGACATTCGCCGTCCCCGTCGAGCTGAACATTAATGTCTGGGTAGAAGCCCTGCGGGAAAAGATTCAAGTCGTATTGAATCGCCATGTGCGTGCCTTCGGAACCCACATAACCGATGTTCGCGACCACGGCTTTCCCAAGTTCGCGTTGCACATCCAGACTCCAGCGCTGGATGTAGGTAGTCTTCCAGGTCTTCTGATCCACGGTCGACGTGGTGCTCTGATTGTTCGGAGTCCACATCAAACCTCCGTCGGTGCCCAGTTGATACGGCCAGGTGCCGCGGGCAACTGAAATCGCCGTGGGGAATGTTTGGGAGAGGGTGTAGCCGGTGCCTCCGGGACCGTCTGAAATGTTGGAGGAATAGTACTGAGTGCCGCCGTAGGCCGGGGAATTCCACGTAACCTGGTCGAGAAATTTGAAACGTCCGGTCTCGTAGAAGATGCCATAGCCGGCGCGAATCACCGTCTTGTCTCCGAGCCGGTAAGCGAGCCCGATGCGCGGCGCAAAGTCCTTCTTGTCGGCGGTGAATGGGTGAGCACTGGTCCCCGGGGTTAAGCCTGGCATGACAAACCGCCATCCGGGATACGTCTGGTCGAGCACGCCCCAGTAATTGTCCACCGAATATGCAGGGATCGGCAGATCGTAGCGCAGACCCACAGTCGCTGTAAGTTTTCGAGTAGCGTTCCAGGTGTCTCCCACGTACACGCCATATTCGGGCGTGCCGTAATAAAGGCTGGCATCACCGCTGGTGGCGGGGGTTCGCTGGTTGATATTGCTCACGAAACCGGTTTCGAACTCAGCCAGATAGTTGAAGCCGGAGCCGTCAGAACTATTAGGCCCGAAGCCGGTATAGCCTCCGTCAGCCGTTACCGAGCGGATGATGTCGTTGTCGCGCTCGTAACGGCGCGCCATGTAATAGCCGACCTTTATGAAGTGCCGGCCAATCATCTTCTGAATGTTGTCGGTCAACTGGAAAATAGGGACATACTGATACCAGTACTCACCGGCGGAGTCGGTTCCGAGGCTCAGATCGTTTGCAAACTGACCTGCGCTCCCAATGTTCACTGCGAAATTAGCGTCGTTGCTGACGCCGAACTGGCTCTTGTCGAAGGCCGTGTAACCGGCCATGTTCGAAGATGAGTTCGTAAACAGGCTGGGAAGCCACGATGAGTCGAAGGCAGAAATTTGCGATTGCAGATTGCTGTAGTTGTACGCTCGCATCCAGCTTATGTTGAATTCATTGCTCAGAGTGGCGTTAAAGGTATGCACGTAGTGAAATTGATAGGTATTGACACGGTGAAACGGACCGTCACCCTCGTCGAGACTGGGGTCCAAAACTACGCCGACGCCCGAAGTATTGAAAGCGAGTAGGTTATTGGGATTGTTGACTCTGTAACCCATGTCGTGAAGGTAGCGGAAATAGACGAAATCGTGGCTGCCGATGTTGTAGTCTCCGCGAACCGTATAGTTGTTGTCATTGATGCCAGCGTCATAGGATCCCGCATAATTGTCGTAGTCGCCGGGCTCGCTCGAAGCGTATCCATTAGGAGTGGGGAAATGGCTAAGGTAATTAAATGCCATTTGGCTGGATTGCGAAGCCATGATCGTTGACGAAATCTTATTTCCTGGGAACGGCGTCCGAGCTCCGGTGGTCGGGTTGTAGGTGGTCGGATCGTAGATCACAAACTGGCAAACGCTGGGCTCGGTCCCGGGAACTCCGGTGCACTGCGTCGAAGGATCGAAGCCAGCAGGCGCGCCAGCCAGCCAGGGGCTGAAGTCTCCCGCGAGGTCTGCCGCAGTCGGGACGTAAGCCGTGAAGTTGGTCAGCCCTACGTTGCGCAGCCGCTCGAACGATCCGAAGAAGAAAGCCTTATTTCTTCCGTCAAATACTTTGGGAATGTAAACTGGCCCGCCGACCGTGAAACCATATTGGTTCTGGTGATACGCGCTGCGCGGTATGCCCTGAAAGTTGCTGTAGGGGTCGTTTGCGTTCAAGCCCGCATTCTGGAACGCATCGTACACGCTTCCATGCACGGTGTTGGTTCCGGACTTGGTGGTGATGCTGATTTGGCCCACGTCACGGCCGTACTCGGCCGAGTAATTGGAAACTTCGGCTTTCACTTCCTGGATGGTGTCCTCGTTGATGTTCATCAACGGACCCTCCACCCAATTGTCGTTGTTGTCGATCCCGTCAACGTAATAGCCGACACCGTAATCGGTACCACCGACGTTTAACTCCTTCGCGCCGCCGGCAGCACTCGCAGAGGCAAGGCCCCACTGCATGCGCGTGGTATCGCCGGTGCCGCTGTTGAAACCCGGCAAGATCTCCGCGAAGTTCAGGTAGTTGCGGCCTTCCATGGGTAGGTCGGCGACAAATTTGTTCTCGATGACTTCCGAGACATTGGCATCGTCGGTTTTCATAAGCGCCGCGGCGGCGCTCACCTCCACCGTCTCTGTGGCTTTCCCCATCTTGAGTCCGAAGTTAACGCGCTGCTTAGTGCCGTTTTCCAAAGCGACGTCGGTCGACACCGTGCGGGCGAAGCCGTCCTTGAAGACCTCGACCTTGTAGTGGCCGGCGATGAGGTTGGGGAACTGATAGTCGCCGCTGGCCGTCGTGGTCGCCTTCCACTGGACGCCGGTGTCCACGTTCGTGAGGGTTACTTTCGCACCTGCGATCAGAGCACCTTGCGGGTCGGTCGCGGTGCCCAAAATAGTGCTGGTGATTACCACTTGGGCCAGCAACGCAGTAGCGGTCAGGACGCAAACGACGAGCAGAAACAAGCATGGGTTGCGGCGCATAATTTTTCCTCCACGCACGGTGCCGCGACCCAGCGGTAAATCGAGGCAACCGGCGGCAAGAGTCATTCCAGTTTGAATCGTTTCAAACCAGCAGACCTTACTCCCACTCGTTTGCCGTTGTCAATATCTAAATCGAAACGTCGGGGAAGAAATTAGCCCGACACTCGTTAGGCCTTCAGCTTTCTGCGCTCGAGGCCCGGGCGGTCCCGCGCCTTCGCGGTTCGCCCTGTCCCTTCCGCTACCAAAGCGCGAGGCGGTCCCACAGAATTGCGCTTCTTCAATTCAGTCGGGAGCAGAACCTTTTTTGCCGCAAACCGCATTCCGTCGACCCTCTGCAGCAGAAGCCGGGCCGCGGTTGCGCCCAGTTGATATCCCGGCTGGTAAACGGATGTCAGGGAAGGATCGGTAAATTTAGTGAACTCGAGACTGTCAAAACCCGCAATCGACAAGTCTTCCGGACAGCGCAGATTAAGTTCACGAGCGGCCTGCAGTACGCCAAAAGCCATGAGGTCGTTGCAGGCAAAAATAGCAGTGGGGCGTGGGAGCATCTGCAGCAGGCGAAGAGCTGCCTGGTAACCACTGGCGGTATCGAAACGCGCTTCCTGAACATACTCCGGCTCAATCTCAATACGAGCTTCGTTTAACGCGCGCGTAAAACCTTTCAGGCGCTCTGCCGCGTTGGTCAGCTTGAGCGGCCCGGCGATCACGGCCAAACGTCTGTGTCCCACCTGAATCAAATGGCGCGTTGCCAGATAGGCGCCCTCCGCGTTGGCCACGAGAACGGCATCGCCCTTCCACCCCTCCGGCACGCGGTCGATACAAACCACCGGGACCGAAGCCGATGCGTAGGCACGGAGGTGACCCGAGATGTCGGCACCCGCAGCCGGAATGATCAATAGTCCCGCGATGTGATAAGAGCGCAATTCGCGAACGTACGACTCCTCCTTCGAAGGATCGTTGTCCGCATTGCACAGGATCACACGGAACGAGCGTTTATAAGCCACGTCCTCCACACCGCGAACCACGCCCGGGAAGAATGGATTTGTAATGTCCGGAATCACCATTCCGAGCATGTTAGTTCTATTTTTCCGGAGTCCCTGCGCCAAGGCACTCGGCTGATAGCCCATGCTGCGAATTGCCTCGATCACACGCTCTCGCAGCTTAGGCCGAACCGTTGCGGTTCCATTGATTACATGCGACACCGTGCCGATAGAGACGCCCGCACGCTCAGCGATCTGCCGCATTGTCACGGGTGCTGTCATGGCTTGCCGTGTCGAAACACAGGGGGACTGTTGTTCCCGGCTTTAAGGTGAGCAGCCGGCCGACTCACTGCGAGTCTACTACGCAGCGGAATCCGACTCCTCCGGAGCGATCCATGCTGGGAGACATCAGCAGCAACTTGCCGTGCTCGTTCAGTTTGTACGCCTGAGGGAAGTACCAGATCGAGCCCTGCGGCCTATAGTAGCTGCCCCCGCGGAGAATACCGCCCCGCGTGTGCTCGTCAACAAATTCCTCCGACCACTGCCAGACGTTTCCTACCATGTCCATCACGCCAAACGGACTGGCTCCCTTCGGATGTGCATCGACCGGATCCGGACCTCGCATAGTACGTGACTTGTCCGGCACCGGCACCGCACTGTCATCCCACTCCTTACCCCAGGGATAGAGGCGACCGTCCGCGCCTTGAGCGGCGTACTGCCATTCCCATTCATGGGGCAGGCGTTTCCCCGCCCAACTCGCATAGGCCCGAGCGTCTTCCTGGGAGACCCATGTCACCGGTTTATTTTCCCACCCCTTCAGAAAGCTGCCATCCTTCCAATCACGGAGAAAATTGAGATCGTCTTTTGGATGATATTTGGTGGCGTCAACGAACTTCTTGAAATCAGCGTTAGTAACCGGGTACTTGTCGATGTAGAAAGAAGCCACATGCATGGGATGCTCATGAAAGCGGCGTGGCGAGTCTTCCCACGGATACTGCACATCCACCCCAGCGTCATTGAGCCCTTCAATTTCGATCCCAGAGATTTTAAAAAGGAAATCGGCCTCGGGGATCTTGACCATCCCTGCCGGGACCATCGTTGCGGCCTTCGTCGGTTGGATAGGAACAATTTGCTGGGGCTCAACCTTCCATTCGTGCGAGTAGCTGGCCAGCGGCGTTGCCGTCAGCTCTTTCATTCTCGACATCAAGGCCAGTGACTTCTGGTCTGGCGCGCTGTTGGTCGCGAGGATCGCTCCATAACCCTTTGCTTCGATCACAAAGACCAGCACAGTTCTGCCATCCGGCCTGGTCTCAGCCTTCAACTCCACTCCGTGATAGAGGTCGAAGTAGCGAACATCGTCTTTCACTGCTACCTCCATCTGGTCGCCTACTACGTCGTATTCGTTTCGGTTCACAATCGTCCAGATTGCTTCGTCTCCCAGCGGCCAGCGGCTGGCAAACACTCCATACCGAAGCATCGGCGCCATAGGTTCCCAGTCCTTGCTGATCAAGAACGGTGCCACGCCGCGCTCGATGGTTGCAACACGCCTCGTGGCTTCTGCATCGCGCGGCGTGATTCCGTTCCAGATGCCCCAGATGTTCTCCCAACTCTCCCAGCCAACTCCGTTGAAAAAAGCGAATTGCAGATCGTCGGTTTTGTCGCGATTCCAACGGTGCGAGATGTTCACCATGTGCCGCGTTTCAAGCCACTTGTATTTGTCGACGAGAGGAGTGAAAGGAAATTGGTATTGGCCCCACGTCATCACGTCCCACGCCAAAGCTTCGTCTGACGGACTTCCCTCAGGTTCAAAAGCAAGAGGATGGCCGATTTTGTCGGCAGCTAGCGAGAATGCCAGGGGAACGCCGTCCTGGGTGTCGCCGTTGATGCCATCGGCTCCGACTTCGGCCATCAGGCTGGCGATCGCGGTTGGCCAGGGAATGCCCGAATCCCGTGTTCCCTGATCCCACATCATCATCGGAAACAGTACTCGCACTCCGCGCCGATGGAAGTCGGCAATCATTTGCTTCACACCGGCGACGCCTCCCGGCATGCTGCGGATCAGGTCGTGTTGATTGCGATTGTCGATTCCCATGTTTGGATAGGTCGGCCAGATCAAGACTGCGTCAATCCCGCCGTAGCGCTTTTCAAGGTCGTCGAGATAGCGGTCTACGGTGTACTTGCCGGCGATCGGATCGTAAAAATACCGATCCTGAACCATCATCTGCGGCTGCATGAAGCTGGACTGCGTCCATTTCAGCGCCGGCAGATCGTACCTCGCGCCGTCATAGCCGGTACGAATGCGGCGTTCACCTCTCCAGTGTGTGATATCGGCGAGCCATGCCTCGTGTTCTGACTGGCTGCATGCCTTTGATCCGCCCTCCCACAACCCTTTCATCGTCAGACATTCTGGTGCGGGAATCTGCTGGCCCTTGGGTGAGAAGTGTGTGTCTTGTGCAGAACAAACAACGCTGACGGCGAATAAGCCGACGCCGAGTAGAATATTTGCGATTCGTGGGTGCGGTGATCTCACGTTCGACTCCAGGAGGTTCAGATTTGGAGGCTTCAGATTTTCGGTAGAAATATAAAACGTTTCAAAGAACCTGTCCACTCCGCCGGCTCGACAACAAATTGACCTCCACCATTTTTCTAACCAACAATGTCTAATTCGACCGGCTTGGTCATCGGACACTGACGGGGGACGCGTGAGACTATGGCCTTCCACGAATTGTGGCATCACCACTATCACAGGGTTGGCCGAGTCCCAGGCGAGCGGCCGGACAAATCATGTAGATCGCAGGTCACGTCTCCAGAAAATGCTGAGCATTGTTTCCCGTCCGAAATGAAGCGAAGAGGACGGTGGTAGATATGCTTTCAGTAGGAGTCAAAACCGAGAGTTACGACACAATCAGCGGCACAAAAAACGTGGATGCTGCCATTCGCTCTTCGCAAGGGCTTGAAAGAATTGGCGGGGACGACGGGACTCGAACCCGCGGCCTCTGCCGTGACAGAGTCGATGGCCGACGTAGCTTATTGGAACTTAACGGTACTGACAGCCCGTTCTTAGTCCTCTAAGGGAACTCAAGGGAACTCTTTGGCCGGCTCATCGGACCCAGATCGGACCCAGATTGGCCGATCCGGAATGAAGCCACCGCCCTTGGCGTTGTGAGCCCAGCAGAATAAACGACATTAATGTAATCCAACGACTTGGTGCCACGGTTCGACACAAAGTCATTCAAAGGTGCGAACGAATAGTAGGACCACAATCAGATCACTTTCTGGAATCAATCTTTGGTTCTTAGAGCGCCGCCTTTTCAGGGCTGCACAGAAACGTATTTACAATGACTTGGAACGCACGGACGACACCGTAAGTCATTGAAGGTCACCCGAGGTCAAGGGTTTAGTGGGCTTTGTTGTGGGCTTCGCCACAAACAACGAGGCACACCAGGGCCGGGATGGTCGCCTGCATCAGGATTCCGATGTAGTCACGCGTGCGCGGGGCTACATGCCATCCATGCCTGAGAATCCGCAAAGCGCGCAAGCCTCCGCCGTATACGGGGTTGCCCAATCTTCGATGAGTGAAATGATTCCATAACAATGTCGGCTCCTAGGCCCGAGTAAACTTTGGAGGCGCAAACCAACCAAAGGGCTCGGAGGAAAGGAGCCGAACATGCTGATTATAGGTTGTGACTATCATCCGGGCTTCCAGCAAATTGCTTTTGTGGACACAGAAACGGGAGAGTGCGGCGAACGGCGGCTGACTCACCGCGAAGAAGCCGAGCAGTTTTACAACGCGCTCAAAGGGCGGACCGTACGTGTAGGGATGGAAGCCAGCGGGCATACACGCTGGTTTGAACGGCTGTTGATCGGCTTGCAGTTTGAGTTGTGGACCGGGGATGCAGCGGAGATTCGCACGAAGCGAGTGCGCAAACAGAAGACGGATCGTCAGGATGCGCAGCTGTTGCTGCGACTGATGATGGAGGACCGTTTCCCCCGGATCTGGGTAGCGGACGCGGAGAATCGCGATCTGCGACAACTGCTGTGGCATCGCCACCGATTGGTGCAGATGCGTACCCGGGTGATGAATCAACTGCATGTGGTGGCGCTCAACGAAGGTCTGCGGCGCAAGAAAGCGCTGTGGCGGCCGGCGGGTCGCAGCGAGCTGGAGTCATTGGTGCTGGCTCGGTGGGCCAGCCGCCGACGCCAGGATCTGCTCGACTTACTCGACCAGTTCACTCCTAAGATTCAGGAACTGACCCGAGCCCTCGAACAAGAAGTGGACAAGCGACCGGTGACGCGGCGAGTGATGACCCATCCCGGCGTGGGTCCGCTGACGGCCCTAGCGTTCGAGTTAGTGATTGGAACACCCGAGCGCTTTCACTGCGGCAAGCAGATCGCCAGCTATGTAGGACTGGTTCCGTCGGAAGAGTCCAGCGGCGAGCGGCGCCGCCTCGGGCACATCAGCAAACAGGGCAACTCACTGCTGCGCTTCTTGCTGGTGGAAGCGGCCCAGGTCACGGTGCGCAGCCAACCGCAGTGGCGGAGCAAGTTCTTTCACCTCGCCATGCGGCGCCGCAGGAAGATC
>DATHOK010000196.1:0-11781 GCA_035484995.1 Verrucomicrobiia bacterium
TGCCCGCGGGCACACTGCTGCGAATGACCAGGGCAAACAGGTAGGCGCCGCAGATTCCGAGGAGGCTCCCGATGGCCGCGCCGATCAGCCGCTTCAGGCTTACGGCACGCAGCTTCCATTCGAACAGAATGATCCCCGCACCAACCAGCGCGCCGATCCCGGCGTCCAGGTTGCGAGGCAGGCCGAAGGGAGCGATAACGTAACAGGTAACTGCAACTACTATGACAAAAAGAAGACGTACCAGAATCAAATCCACAGTTATGACCTCCCCCGGATGCAGCTCCGCTAGACATCTGGCGCGATGCACCGGTGCCATTTCCTCGCCGCCCCAGGCGGGAATCGGCAAATCAGCATGCGGGGTGCGCAAGAATTAGGGGAATGAATGTACGCCCCGTCCCGGCCCTTGGAGGCGCAGCCGGGAAACCTCGTTAAACCTACGCCGAGAGTATATACCTGAGGGCAAATAGCCGGCTCAGAAACGCGAGGTTGAGCCGGGTGAGGCCGCTGTGGGAGCGTCTTCGCCAGCTAGCGCATTCCCGATCCCGAGTAAAGTATTGTCAGTCGCGATCCCTGCACGCAACTTGTGCGCGCGAATGGGGCTTTGTACTACATGGCCCGAAAACAGAAATGAGAAAGCTATGAAAAAGATTGCACTGGCCGTTGTGCTGCTGTTCTCCGCGCTGGCCTGGGCGGGCTCTGAACCCAACCCGGCCGAATACACCATCAACGTTCACGTCAGTTCGTCGCGTATTAACAGCCGAGGCCTTATAAGGCTCAAGGCCATCCTCGACGGAAAGAAATATGAACTGGAAGGCCTTGATGCCGAAAACTCGCTCTTGGTGCCAGGCGACTACAAAGCCAAGACGCTGCCGCTCAAAGTGAAGGACGTTCACACCTACGACGTGTATGGAAACTACGAGATCATCTTCCCCGATCAGAAAACCCGAAGGTATGCTCTGGTCGGCATCTCGGAGTGATCGCTTCGCTGCTAGACTTCTGTTCATGAAGGCCTTAGTAATCGCCCGCCTCTCTGGGCCGGATGCGCTCGCTATTCAGGACGTCGCAGAACCTACCCTCAAGCCGGGACAAACGCTCGTTCGCGTTGCCGCTGGAGGCGTGAATTTTGCTGACTTCATGACGGCTCAAGGCGGCTACCCGGGAACACCCGCACCGCCACTGATCGCCGGCCGCGAATTCGCCGGCGTGGAAGTGAGCAGCGGAAGCCGGGTAATGGGCTACATTCAGTGGGCTGCGTTCGCCGAGAAGGTCGCTGCCCACGCGAACATGCTGTGGCTGGTGCCTGAGCATTGGACGGATGAACAAGCCGCCGCTTTCCCGGTCAACTATTTCACTGCTTATCTCGGCTACTGGCAGGCAGGAATGACACAGGCGCCGGTTGCGGGCAAAACCCATCGCGTGCTCATCCATGCCGTGGCTGGAGGAGTAGGCACGGCGGCAGTGCAGATTGGCCGCATTCTTGGCGTCGAAATGTATGGGACCTCATCGACTGATGAGAAGCTGGCGCGAGTAAAAGAACTCGGCCTGCAGCACGGCATCAACTACAAACAGCACGACTATGAAGAAGCGGTGAAGGACCTGACGCAGGGCGAAGGCGTGGATGCGGTCTTCGAAATGCTGGGCGGGGAACACACCGCGAAAAGCCTGCGCTGCCTGCGCGATTTCGGACGTGTTCTCCAATACGGCACCGCGACCGGCAAGCCTCCGCAACTCGATCTGCGGGCTTTGTATGCAAAATCCGCGAGCCTCCAAGGCCTGTGGCTGACTTATTTATCGCAGAAGCGCGACATCATGGAGCCGGCGTGGAAGCAACTTTCAGAATGGATCGCGCAACGCAAGCTGGCTCCGGTGATTGGCCAGGTGTTTCCGCTCGAACGCGCTGTCGAGGCTTACAAACTGCTGCAGGAAGGTAAGAATTACGGCAAGGTTGTGCTGAAGATTTGAGAAATAGGTCTGCGAATCACTCTTTGCCCAGATACTGGATGCGCCCGTCGAGGGCGCGCCCATTGCCGTCGATGAATATGGGAGCCGGCTGGGTCGGCGGATTAATAATGCCGTTGGATAGCACGGGGTCGGGATGGTTAGTGATGTTGTCGAAGCCGGCGCGCACCGCCCAGTAGCGCCTGAAGAGATGGATGCGCTTCTCGAACTCCAGGTTTACGGTGTAGTACGTGGGAAAGCGAAAAGTCCCTGGGGGATCGGGCGCATAAATTTCGCCCGTTTCTAATGTGGCGTTGACGGGGAGACCGGTGCGCGCTTCAGCGGAATAAACCATGTCTACTTTGTGGACGATGGGGAGCTTGAAGAACGGCACCACGCCGTATCCGACGAAGCGGTTGGGCGTGTCCCAGGGGAACGGGCCGGGCAACTGCTGGCTCAGCACCGGGAGATCCACACTGAAATCGAAGACCTGGTTGGTGCGCGCACGGGAGCGGGTGTAGGCGCCGAAGATCTCATAGCGCTGACGGAAGCGGTGGCGCAGGCTGACTGTGAACGCGTAGTAGCGGTCGTCGCGCTGGTTTTCGAGGAAGAAGTTTCCGTCAACCGCGCCATTCAGGGCGTTGTAGGCGAAGCCGTGGATACCGCGCTTCTCGATGAACTCCAGTTTCAGAAAGATTGCCTGCGGCAGTTTCTTCTCGAGAGCGATGCTCCAGTTCAGATAGCGTGGGGCCGCGAGCGTGTTGCGGTCAACAACAAAGTTGGTTGGCAGCGGGATTGGCGCCGGCTCGGGGGCTCCTCGCAGATGTGCGCACTTCACACTCGTGCCGTCCGCTTCCAGCGGGCAGCCGTTTGAATCGAAGAAGTAATCGACCCTCTGCCCGTCTTGAGCTTGATGAATCAGGCCCAGGCTGGTGGCGTCGTAGGTAATCCCAATTCCCGCCGAGAGCTTGGTATTGCTTTCGTCGTCAAAGATGTAAGTTCCGGCCAGCCGCGGGGAAAACAGGGGCGTTCGAACGATCTCATCCCAGTCGAAACGCACGCCGGGTTCGATGAGCAGACGATTGGTGATGAGCCAGCGATCTTCGGCGTAGGCGCTGGCTTCGTTGTTGTAAATGGTGGAGTAGTTGCCGCTGGAGAAAATTGAATAGCGCGCACAGGTTGGCTCGGGCACGATGGGAAGGCCATTCGCATTGACGGGACAGGGCTCGGGCGATTGCTCCGGCGGCGGCTCGACTTGCAGAAACGAGATCGGCTGGCGCAGGAACTGCGCGTCGTAGTTCAGGCGGTCGAGGTCGGTGCCCAACTTGATATCGTGCCGGCCATGCCACTGACGCGGCGGAAGGTAGAGGTTCGCCAGCGCCTGCAGACGGCGGGCGGATGAGTCCTCGTGCAGATAGTAGTTGCCCCCGGTCGCAAGGATCGTCTCGATGTAGCCAGCATCTCCATGCGGAGTGAGGGTGAGGTTGTACTGGTCTCCGCCGATTCCGGTTTCGAGCAGCGCCCCACCGCGGAAATAGTATTGATCTTTGAGCGAGCCGAGGTAGGCGGTTTCGACTTCGCCCGGAGTGGTCTGCGGAGGCATCAGAGCCCACATTCCGGCGTTGGGATCGTGAAAGTAATCCGACAGGAAGCTGGCCGTCACGATATTGCGAGTGGTGAGGTTGGATTGCAGCTTGACCAGGTTGTCGATGCGCCAGACGTGGTCAAAGTCGGAGCCGGTGGGGAGTTGCTTGGTGATGTAGTTGTCGTACTCGCCATCGAGGGCGTCGAAAAACCACGTGTCTCCCTTGCGAATGGGGCCGGACATTGTGTAGATGGGTGTCCAGTTGGCGAGCGAGATGCCCTTGACGTCCTGCGGCGCGGGGATGAAGTCGGTTGCGAGGAAGCGGAAGTGATCGTTACCCATGCGAGTGTTCAAGGCCATCACCCCGCCGGAACCCTTGCCAAACTCGGCCGGCTCGCGGCTGGGGGTGACTGCGACGGAGCGGAAGGAATCGATGCTGGTCTGGACTACGAGCGCTCCGCTGGTCGGCTGGGTCACGTTGAAACCGTCGAGGACCAGCAGCGTCTGGTAGGTCTCAGCGCCCGCGACATGCGCCTGACCGTAGGCATCGGGTGTGACTCCAGGCATGAAGATCAGGGCGTTGCGATAGTCATGCGGCCCGGGGTAGGGAATGTCGAGAAGTTCCTCGCCGCTGAGTTCTTCTTTGGCAGGAATTTGCGCGGGATCGATGGCCGGTGGAGATTCGACGACGTTCACCACTTCGCGCGCCTCGCGCTGATGGGAAAGAGTCACGTCTACGTTAGAGGTGAAACCGACTTGTACGTCGGACTGAACGGCGGCATAGAAGCCGGCTTTTTCGACGCGCAGTTCGCAGTTTCCGGGGGACAAGTCGGTGAATTCACAATGCCCGGCAAAATCAGTGCTGCAGCGTAGTGGGAGCGCCGGCGGAGGCGGTTGCAACTGCACTCGGGCTGAGTTGACGGCCAAGCCATTCTCGTCGATGACGGTGACCGCGAGCTTCTGGGCAGCGGCGGGGTGGGGTGAGGAAGGGGACGATGAAACGGTCTGCGCGGTAGAAGGCATCACGCAGAATGCCTCGAGCGCAAACACGAGCAGCCATTTCACGGTTACGCTCGGCCCCAGCATGGTTCGAGTATGGAATCATTCGGGTGGTACAGCAAGATTACCCTGGAGGTTCTTGGCTTCAGCCTCAAAGATCCACGCCTCGCTTACCATGAAATTCAACAACGAGCAGGACGCTATGGCGATGGCGTTCGCGATCAGGTAGTTCATGTGGCCCAGGCCGACCATTACCTTCATCAATGCCAGATTGCCGGCGATGGAAACTCCCCCGGCGGCCAAGTTGAAGCGTAATAACCGCGCGAGAGACTTTTGCCATGAGGGGTGCACCCGGTCTCCCCAAGTATAGCGTTCGTGCCAGACAAAGTTGTGTACCACCGCCGTTTCCACCGCCAGCGCTGTCGATAGCAGATAGTCGAGATGAAATCCGCTCTTCAAGCCGAGCAACATAGCCAACTGGACTGCCATCCCGAGTGCCCCAACGAGGTTGAACTTCACCCAGCGGTGAAGGACAGGGAAGCTCGCACCTGGGTTGTCTCCCGCTCGGGTTGTCACTGGGCGATGCTCTTTTCTGCGGTGCTTGCGTCACCGATCTTCTCTTCAGGGATCTTCTCTCCAGAGACCTTCTCTCTGGCGATCTTCTCTTTGCCGACCCTGTCTTCGCGATAAAGCCGCACGGTATTTTGTGCGGTGAAGAAGACGAGCATCATCGCCATTCCAGCCAAGCCGATGGTTCCTCCCAGGTCGAAGAGCTTGAAGTATCCACCCAGAAAATGGACTTGTGGCCTCCACAACAACGTCAGGTTGCCCACTGCGAGCAAGATACGCAGTTCGGTCGGACCGAAGCGCCAGAACGACAGACGAAACTCGCCCAGCGCGTGCGTCGCCAGATAGGACTGAATCGAGAGCATGAGGAACGCAACCAGCAGGCCGATTGCGATCCAGGGATGCATGTAACCAGACAAGGCCAGGCCACCCATCAGCGCCAGAGCACCAAAGCTATCGATCATGTGATCGACATAAAAGCCGTAACGCGGTCGCAACTGTTTCCGCACCCGGGCTAGCGTTCCATCAAGCGAATCTCCCAGCCAGTTCGATGCCAGGCAGAAAATCGCACCGAGCAGAGCATACCGGTTCCACGCAGCCAGCATGTAACAGGCGCCCGCCCCGAGCTGCGCAGCCAATCCCAACCCGGTGAGATGGTCGGGGCCGACCCATCGCGGCGTGCGCGCGGCCAGCCATAGCAGAGCGCGTTTTTCATGCGCCGCTACCCAGCTTTCCTGCACTCGCTGCATTTCTGGGAACGGGCGCTCCCGCCTCATTTCCAGAAGCACACGCGGGTTCACTTGCTCACAAAACTCAGTCATTACTTGAGAACCGGGGCTTGCTGAGAATCGGATCACCATGTCTGCCTCCGAACTGGTCTAGGATCTTGGTCACCCACGACCTGTAGCCGGAGTCACTTTGACGCGGACGGCACGCGGCGGCAATGCACTGTGGATCAAATGGGACTCAACTCGAGATCAACCGGCAAGTCTTTCGCTCACAGTTCGTTAGACCGGAAGATCGTCTTTCGTATGCGCTCGCTTGAGCGGTTTTTCTCTCCGATAGGTCGATACAGTCCACTCCAGTGTCAATAAAGGAACCATCGCGGTGTGATTCGGACGATAAACCCCGTCCCGAATGCAAGCCTCTGGTAGGCTTTGAAGGAAATTCGCGTCCTGCGGATATATATCTGCGGCCCATGAACAGACTTCTACGGTTCTTCCGCCCTTCGCACCAGCACACGGCTTTTTCGGCCACACTGCTGCTGATGTCGGCAGTGATGCTGTCGCGGGTGATCGGCTATGTCCGCGAGGCTTATATTGCCTATGCTTTCGGCGCAGGTGCGCAGACCGACGCTTATGTCGCAGCCTTCACCCTGCCTGACTGGCTCAACTACATTGTGGCCGGGGGCGCGGCTTCGATTACATTCATCTCCATCTATACCCGGTTTCTCGCGGAGAAGCGCGATGCCGACGCGCAGGAAACCTTCTCCATCGTCATCACGGTGATGACTACGGTGCTGGTTGCCGGAACCATTCTTACGGAAATCTTTACGCCGCAATTCGTGCGCTGGATGTTCCATGGCTTCTCGCCTGCGCAAGTGGAGCTGACCGTCCACTTGACCCGCATTCTGCTGCCGGCCCAAATCTTTTTCTACGTTGGTGGCGTTGTCTCGGCTGTGCTGCTCTCGCACCGCTTGTTTCTTTTTCCTGCCTTCGGGCCGCTGGTCTACAACGTATTTATCATCGTGGGCGGGGTCATTGGCGGACACCACTTTGGGATTGCCGCGCTCGCTTATGGCGCGCTGGTGGGGAGCATTGTCGGTCCGTTCCTGGCTAGCGTGATTGGCGCGGCGCGGATCGGGACTGGCTATCGTCCTTCGTTCGACATCACCAATCCCGCATTTCGCGAGTGGGTAAAGCTTTCGGTGCCGCTGATGCTCGGAGTTTCGCTGGTGACGGTGGACGATTGGATTTTGCGCCATTACGCCTCCAGCGGTATTGGAGACATCGCCAGACTCAACTATGCAAAACGTCTGTTCGCAGTGCCCATTGCGGTGTTGGGGCAGGCGACGGGACAAGCCTCGTTGCCGTTTTTTGCGCGCCTGTTCAACGAGAAGCGCCTGCAGGAATTCGCCACGACGGTGAACGATTCCGTCTACCGCGTCGCCGCCGCATCGTTTCTGGCTACGGGATGGATGATGGCCGCTGCCTTCCCGCTGATTGATCTGGTCTACCGGCGCGGAAGGTTCCTGGTGTCTGACACGCAAACCACGACCGTTTATTTCTTCTGGTTCTCGCTTTCTCTGGCGCTCTGGTCCGCCCAGGGACTCTACGCCCGCGCCTTCTACGCCTCCGGTGACACGCTTACTCCCATGGCCGCGGTGACAGTGATCACGAGCGCTTCGTTGCCGGTGTATTCGCTGCTCTTCCATCGGTATGGAGTTGTCGGCCTGGCCTGGGCTTCCGATATTGGCATTGGAGCGAACCTGCTGGCACTGGCTTTGCTGCTGAATTACCGGAAATTGGTTTCGTTGAGAACGTTGCGTTGGAGTGAGTTGGGGAAATCCGCGTTGACGGCGATGGTCGCCGGCGGCATCAGTCTGGAAGTGGCGAAGAGTGTCACGCCGTTCGTATCGGCTCAAGGCAGCCGCATTGCTGACCTGGTGCAGTTAGGCTTGATTTCGGTCACCTGGGCAGCGGCGGCCGCTGCTGGTCTGTGGCTGCTGAAGTCGCAGCTGCCCAACGACCTGCGCCGACGGAAAGCTACGGCGTATCCCGCGGTGGCGGAAGGTGAGAGTAAAGAGATTTTGGGATCGGGAACGCGGCCGTGAGGCAGGTAGAGAAACAAAGCGGCGGACATTCGCATTCTCTGCGAACGCCGCCGCTGATTCTGAGATGCGGCTAAAGCAAACCTACGCGCGCGCGCCGACTGCTGCGGGCTCGGCTATGGCAACGCTCTTATCCTCGCCGTTGGCCTTCTGCGTGGTCTGGCCGCCCTTGCGAATGTCGATGCCGCCCTTGAAGTAGGCGCCGTCTTCAATGGAGATGCGCGCTGCTACTACATCGCCGGTGAGCGAGCCGTCACTGCGGATATCCACGCGGTCGCTGGCGGTCAGATTGCCGCGGACTTTGCCCAGCACCACGATCTCGCGGGCATTGATGTTGGCTGCGACCACGCCATTGCGGCCGACGGTTACGCGATTGCCGGAAAGGTTGATCGAGCCTTCCACGCGGCCGTCGATATAGAGAGATTCCGATCCCGTCACCTCGCCCTTGATCACCAGTGATTTGCCGATGGTTGCCTGGTCCGCGGTGGTGGTGGTCGCAACCGGACGCGGGCCAACGGCGGGCTCACTCGCCATCATGGCAGGGGCATTCGGGGTAGACGTAGTAGGACGCTCGGGCTCGGCTGGCCGTCCGGGGGTCTGAGGCTGATTCGTGGGCTTCCACATGGATGAAAATTTCCTTTCCTTGTTGGGATTAGAGGTCTCGTGCCGCACTTGCGTGACCAAACCGAATTGTACTCCGCTGTCTCAAAATGAGCGCTGTGGAAAAGCCTTTATTTTCAACAGGGTTTCCTAGCTTGGTACGTAATTGGAATCTTCCCAAGTTGGTCATCGGGTCGCCTGGCCCTTCCCTTTCTACCCGGCCGCCGTGTAACGATTGCCGAAAATAAATCGCTTGGATTCGAGTTCCACAGCCTCTCGGAGTATGCTGTTGCATCGAAGATTTGTCGAAGGTGCAAGCCAGCCTCGAAGGAGCAAAGCCATGTTGGAACCAGCCGTGATCACCCCTTCAGCCTTCACTGTTGCCCGGCCGCAGGCGGGCGAATACGCGCCTTATTACGAGCGCTATATTTCGCTGGTGCAGGGCGACGACATTCTCCATACGCTCGACCAGCAGCGCCGCGAAATGATGCTGCTGCTCTCATGCCGCGATGAGGAAGACGGCAACTTCCGCTATGCGCCGGAGAAATGGAGCGCCAAGGAAGTTCTCGGTCATGTCTGCGACACCGAGCGCATCTTCGCCTATCGTGCCTTGCGAATCGCGCGCGCTGATGCCACGCCGCTGGAAGGTTTTGAGCAGGACGATTATGTCCGCAATGGTGGGTTCGCGGAACGTCCGATTGGCGATCTGGTCGAAGAATTCATCGCGGTGCGCCGCGCGACGATCTCACTGTTGCGCAATCTCGACGAGGCGGCGTGGGCTCGGCGTGGTCTCGCCAACAAGAATGAAGTCAGTGTGCGGGCTCTCGCCTACATTATCGCTGGGCATGAGTTGCATCACCGCAGGATTCTGGAAGAGAAATACTTTGCGGGACGGCCTTAGGCGTAGCTCTTGGGTCTTAGGTGTTGAGTCTCAGGCTTCGGGCCCCGACATTAGGAAACTGACGACAATATTCTGAGACCTAACGCCCGACACCCAGGACCTGATTTTCCCTGATTTTCAATGTCCTCAAGCGCACTGACTGAACTGCTCCGCGGCAAAGGCGCTCACGCGGATCCCCTTGCGTGCGTCGAAGATCTTTCTGCCGAATTGGCTGCGCGTTCGGTCGCGGGATTTCCGCACTCCATTGGACAACTTGTCTTTCACATGAACTATTGGATGGACTATGAAGTGCGCCGCATTCGCGGCGACCGGCCGGCTTATCCGGAGCATTCTTCGGAGAGCTTTCCGCCTGCGCCGTCGCCTGCGGATGCGCAAGATTGGGATCAGATGCGAAAGCGCTTTGCCGGTCTGCTCGCTGATTTCATCGCACTGGCGAAGTCTTCTCCTGAAGAAATGCAGCGCCAGATTGAAACCGCGCACGACGGCGACACGAAGCTCGCAGGAACCCTCGAGGCTGTGCTGTGGCAGATGGTGGCGCATAACAGTTATCACACGGGTCAAATCGCGATGATGCGGCGCGCGCTGGGCGCCTGGCCGCCGCGCGGCGGCGGAGACGCGTGGTAAGGCAGTCATCGGCTAGGGAGAGAGCATGAAAATCGTTGCAATCTGCTTTCTACTGCTTCCGCTCTTGCTCGCGGGCCAGACCGGTGAGGAAGCGGATGAGCACGCCATCCGCGCCGTCATCGACCGCTTCATGGACGCTTGGAATCGTCACGATGCCAAGAGTTTTGCGGCGGTGTTTGCCGAGGACGCAGATTTCACCAATGTTCGTGGCGTCGGGGCGACTGGTCGCGCGAATATTGAATCCTTCCACGCGCCGATGTTTGCAACTATCTTCAGCAAGAGTCACCAGGAATATACCGGGATCAAAACCCGGTTCATTCGCCCCGACGTTGCCTCCGTCGATGTGCGATGGAAGATGACGGGCACCACGGACCCGCAAGGCAATCTCAGGCCGGAGCGGGAAGGGCTGCTGAATTTCGTGATGGTGAAAAATGCGGGGCGCTGGGAGATCGTGGTGATGCACAACCTGGAGATCTCGGCCCTGCCACCACCGCCGCCAAAATGAGGACTGTTCTTCTTGAATGGCTTATGCTGGGAGCTGACAGTCCATGCTTTCCGACTCGACCATCCTGAAACACATTGCCCAGCAGCCCAAGCGCGCCGCCGGATTCAAGCAGTTGGTGCGCGAACTCGGCCTGCATGGCGACGCCCGCGGCAAGCTTGACGCGCATCTTCAGAAGCTGGTCGCTGCCGGCGAGCTGGTTCAGCTCAATTCTGATCGCTATGCTCTACCCCAACCCGCGGCCGACAAGAATCTGGTTGTCGGACGCCTCAGCATGCATCGCGACGGCTTTGGTTTCGTCATCCCCGACCCGAGTTCGCTGAGCGCGTCGCTTAAGTCGCGGCTGGCTGGGGATATTTTTATTGCGCCCCACGCCATCGGAAACGCCATGCACGGCGACCGCGTGCTGGTCGACGTCATGGCGGTTCGTCCTGATGGCCGTGCTGAAGGGCGCATTGTGCGGCCTGTGGTGCGCGCTCATCCCACCGTAGTGGGGATTTTTCACTACGGCAGCCGCCATAACTTCGTAAAGCCGATCGACAGCAAGATCACGATGGACGTTGTGATTCCGGCGGGCATGGAGTATCCCGAAGTTGCAGCGCCGCCGTCCTCGGCGGCTCCTGCGAAAGCCGGCGGGACGCGGGTGCTACAAGAATCTGTCGACCGCGTGCTGGGCGACGAGGCTGCTCGTCCTTCGGAATGGGATGACCTTGAAGGCGTGGTGGTTGACGTCGAAATCACGGACTGGCCCACGCCCACGCAAAATCCGCGGGGCCGCGTGGTTGAGATTCTGGGCCGGCAAGATGACTTCGGGGTCGACGTTGAAATCACGATCCGCAAGTTTCATTTGCCGCATCACTTTCCCGCCGCAACGTTGCAAGAGGCGCAGGATATTCCCGCCGTTATCCCGGCGACAGAACTTCGCCGGCGCCGAGATTTCCGGAACCTGCCCATCGTTACCATCGACGGGGAAACCGCGCGCGACTTCGACGATGCTGTCACCGTGCGCCATCTCGCCGACGGGAATTTCGAGCTGCAGGTTGACATTGCCGACGTCGCGCAATATGTCAAGCCGGAGTCCGCGCTCGACCAGGAAGCGCGGCTGCGCGGCACGAGCGTTTATTTCCCCGACCGCGCCGTGCCCATGCTTCCGCTTGAGCTCTCGACGGACATCTGCAGCCTGCGCCCGCAGGTCGAGCGGCTGGTGCTGTCATGTGTGATGCGGATCGATTCTC
>DATHOK010000197.1:0-13701 GCA_035484995.1 Verrucomicrobiia bacterium
TGTCAAGACCCTAAAGTGGATGGTTTCTGCGTAAGGCATTCATTCGGAGGGGAATATAAACTTGCCGAAGGTGACACAATTACCCCCTTCAACTTGATATTCTAATAATAGAGGGCAAAAACCGACGGCGCAGGCCTTCCGGCTGGCGCCTCTTATTTTTCTTGTCAAGACCCTAAAGTTGATATTTTCTTCGTAAGTGATTCATTCGGATTGGAATATAAAGTTGCCGAAGGTGGCGGGTTCACCCCCTTTGGTTTGATATTCTGATAATAGAGGGTAAGAAAAAGTGGCGCAGGGCTTCGGCCTTGCGCCATTTTTGTTGGTGGGGACGCGGGGGTGGTGACGGCCGACGTCCCTCAGGGCTGAAGCCCGACTTATCCTGGGGTCTTTATCGCAGCGCTGGAAGCGCTGCGCCACCCAAAATCGAAGCGGAGATGGTGCTGACGACACCAGGGTCCCTCACTTCATTCGGGATGACAAGCGGGCGTTAAGGAGATGAGTTGTATGGGCGGGAATCGGAAGAAGCGGGATCAGGGACGGAACAACAGCCAGCATATCGGAGAGATGGCGGAGATGCAGTTCATGCTGGATGCGGCGCGGCGGAGGTTTGGAGTGTCGAGGCCGTTTGGCAATAACGAGCGCTATGACGTGATTCTGGATGCGCCGCGGCGGTTGTGGAGGGTGCAGGTGAAGGCGAGCGGGGCGTCGCATCATCGGGGATTCGCGGTGCGGGCTTGCTGGAGGACTACGAGGAAGCATATGCCTTATACGTCGAGGCAGATCGATTTTCTGGCGGTGGTGGTGCAGGGCCGACGCATGCGGGGACGGAGGATCTGGTATTTGATTCCGGTGCGGGCGCTGGGAGGGCGGTTGACAATCAATCTTTATCCGTTTGGGTGCAGGAAGGATGGCGAGGAGCGGTTTGAGAAATATCGCGAGGCCTGGAAGTTGTTGGGGGAGGCGGATTCGCGCGGATGAATGTCACTGGCGGCCGGGTTCTCCACAAAGACTTGGCTTTACAAAACTTTGCTTTCGCCTGCGCTGCTGGTGGCGACTCGCTGCATCCTCCGGTTGGGGCTGCGCATCTGTAGTAGGAACAAGGTCAGTTTCTGAACTGATCGTCTCGTAACTTAAACAATGGTAAATCTATTTCCAAGAATTCTATTTTGAGGAGACTTGCTCAATGAAACTTCGAAACTACGTGGCATTTTTTTCGATTCTCGCAGTGCTGGCCCCGCTCAGCGCGTTCGCACGAGAGAAGAATCAGCATTCAATAGAAATCCTGAATGCTGTGCAGGTCGGGGGAAAGCAACTCGAACCCGGGAGTTACAAAGTGGAATGGCAAGGAGCCGGCCCGGAAGTACAAGTGACCTTCCTCCACAATGGGAAGGCGGTGGCGACGGTGCCGGGAACTTTGAAGACGAACGACAGCCAGATAACGGCAGATGCTGTCCAAACTGACTCGGCGAATAATACGCTGAACGAGATCGATTTCCGCCGCGATAAGGAAGCCTTGGTGTTTCAGAGCGGGATGTAAGTCCCTTCATGCTGGCTGCCTCATTCTTCGCGCCGCTCCGGCGAAGAGTGAGGCTTTTTTTTCTGGAGATACCCGACAGGATTTTGTGTTGGGCGGCAGCTCACTTTCCGAACAGGCGCATTAGTCCGGCGGCGGGCAGATCAGGAACCATGAAGGAGGAATGCTCTACTGCGGCGGAGCGGGCCAGCGCTTCCGCAGCCAAATATCCGCTGCGGACCGCACCTTCCATGGTGGCGGGCCACCCGGATGCGGTCCAGTCTCCGGCGAGGAAAACTCGGGGCCACGCGGTCGATTGGCGGGGACGGTAGGCGTCGATGCCGGGGCGGGGCGAGTAGGTTGCGTGAAGTTCTTTGATCACCGTGGACTTGACCAGATTCGCCGCGCGTGCCTGCGGGAAAAACTCGCGAACTTCTTTCAGGGCGAGGTCGACGATCTCGGCGCGCGACTTGTCGATGAGGCTTTTCGAGGCGCTGACTACGAGCTCGATGTAGCTGCCCTCAGGGACTGAAGCCCCGTTCCTAATCCCAGTGTTACCGGCACCCTTCGGCGCGCTTGGCTTGCTCAGGGCTGGCTCAGAGCTGAAGTCGCGCCCTTCCCGGACTTTATTATCTTTCCGTTTTGCGCTCTGCGCGCGGGTGGACTCCAGGAGCCGCGACTTATGGAACATCCATTGCACAGTCCGGTCGAGGAGGACGGCGTGGTCGAGGTCGGTGATCTGGCGATCGAACCAGAGATGGATGCCGGTGATGGGAGAGGATTCGAAGTGGGTGATCTGGTCGCGGAGGGGGGCCGCTTGCGGGCTTTGAGGCAGGACGCGCTCGAGGGCGTCGAACGGAAGAGCGAGGACCAGGTAGTCGAATGTGATTTCGCTTTTATCGCTCAACTGAATCCGCACTTGCGACGAGTCGGGAGAAAACGATTCGAGTGACGTGCGGAAGCGGATTTCGCCGCCGCGGGCGCGGATGTAGTCTCCGGCGTGGTTGTAGAGATCGGTCAGGGGAATGCTGGGCACGCCCATGTGGCGAGCGGCGGGGGACTTCATGGACTCACGCACGACTTGGGCTGCGGCGGAAATTGAAATCAGATCGAGATCTTCGCTGAGAGCACTGACCAGGATTGGTTTCCAGAAGCGTTCAATTGCGTTTTGAGTTTGGCCTTGCTGGTTACACCAGTCGAGAAACGAGCGGCCGGTGTCTGGTTGCGCGGTCAGGGTTAGGCTGGCGATGGCGCGCGAAATCGTCAGCTTGTCTTTGGCCGACAGAAATGGAAAACGCAGGAACGATGGTGCGGTGTGGAGCGGCGCGGGCAGCGGTGAAGCGTGCATCACGCTGGTGCGGCCTCCGGGTTCGATGAAAGTCATTTCATCGAACCAGCGAATTTTGTCTTCGACGCCGATGCGGCGGTAAAACTCGACCAGGTTGGTGCAGACGCGGAAAAGGACGTGCTGGCAGTTGTCGACGACCTCGCCGGTGCCGGGATGCTCGTAGGAGGAAGCGCGTCCGCCGAGATAGGGGCGCCGTTCGAAGAGAGTGACGCGGAAGCCGGAGTCGGCGAGGGCGCACGCGGCGGCTAGACCGGCCAGGCCTCCGCCGGCGACGGCTACGGTGGGTTGGGTGGGGGTTGAGGTCATGCGGTTTCTTTTAGCAGCTTCGCGGCAAGATCCTCAGCATCGTGAGAATCCCTCGCATCGCCGGAAGCGCCGCAGGCATGCACGGGGTCCTTCGCTTCGCTCAGGATGACAAACCCGTTTGTGGGCATCAGGTGAGCCGTTGCAAAAAGCCTTTCGCTAGAACGCGCAGTTTTTCGCTGACCGTGAGGCTTACCTTGCCGTTGAAGACGTCGTACTGGCGCTCGGCGATTTTCTCGAGCAGCTTGCGGTAAATGTTAACCAGCACCCAGAGGGCAGGCTGGCTGTCTTCGGAAATGTAGGGAATCAGTTGCTCACCGGCCTGGTAAAGCTGCAGGGCACGGTCGGCTTCGAGCGCGAGCAGCGGACGGAAGCGGGCGGCGTCGGGGGTGGAGAGCAGTTCTGTGGCGGAGAGGCCGAACCTAGCTAGATCTTCTTCCGGCAAATACACGCGGCCCATGGCGGCGTCTTCTTTAACGTCGCGAATAATGTTGGTGAGTTGGAAGGCCAAGCCGCACTGCTCGGCGAGGGGCTCGGCGGCGGGATCGCGATATCCGAAGACGTGGATGCAGACCAGGCCCACGACCGACGCCACCCGGTAGCAATACAGTTTGAGATCGTCGAAGGTTCGATACTGAATGGTCAGGCCTGGAACCGCAGCATTCGCAGCCGGCGCGGTCTGGCTTTCGGCATGGTGATCCGCCACATCCATCGCGGTTCCCAACGCGAGTTCGTCGAGCAGGCCCGCCGGGATGGTGTATCTGCGCTGCGCGTCGGTCAAAGCCAGCAGAATGGGATCGTCGGTGGGCTCGCCTTGCTGCACGCGGTGCAGGGCGTCGAGCCAGGTATCGAGTTTGTAGCGGCGTTCCTCGAGACTGAGGTTGGGGTCGTCGGCAATGTCATCGCAGCGGCGCATGAACGCGTAGACGGCGCACAGCGCCTGCCTTTTGCGCTTGGGCAGCACGAGAAACGCGTAATAGAAATTCTTGGCGTTGGTGCGTGTGATGCCGCGGCACACCGAATATGCCATGGTGAGCTGCGCTGGAGCCGGAGTCCACGGAATGAACACGGGTTGTGCTTCCGCACTCATACTGCGTTCCCCAACGATTTCCCCAGGACCTTCCCGAGGGCAGCGCGCCCTACCAGGGCCAGCTTGCGGGTTTTGGAGATAGCCGGACGGCGGCCGAGCACGGCGAAGTTCTGGCGCTCGATGGCATTGAGAATTTCCTGGCCGCCGAGGCTGAAGAGTTCGATGTCGACCGCTAATTCGCCGTCTACTTTACTGACCAGCGGCAGGCCGCGATCGAACCATTGGCGGGCGCGCTCGACTTCAAATCTCATCATCTCGCGGAAGGCCGGCGTGTTGCGATTGTGCTGGATATCTTCCTCGCTAACCGAGTAACGCCGCAAATCTTCCAGAGGCAAATAGATTCTGCCTTTGGCATAGTCCACGCTGACATCCTGCCAGAAGTTGGCTAATTGCAGCGCAGTGCAGGTGTAGTCGGAAAGCTGCTGACGCTCCGGGTCATGATAGCCGCAGAGATAGAGGACGAGATGCCCTACGGGATTCGCTGAGTAGCGGCAGTAAGCGAGAACATCGTCGAAGGTTTCGAAACGGGTGACGGTCTGGTCCTGGCGGAAAGCGATCAGGAGATCGGAAAACTCGTGCTTGGGAATGTCAAACTTCTTGACGGTTTCGGCTAAGGCCACGAAGACCGGATGGCGGGGATCGCCGGCGTAGCAGGCGTCCAGCTCTGTTTGCCATTCATCCAGCAAGGCCAGGGCAGCGGTGGCGTCTCCTACCTCGTCGCCTAGATCGTCGGAGATGCGGCAATAGGCGTAGACGTTCAGAAAATCCTGACGCAGGTTCCTAGGGAGAAACCAGGTGGCTACGGAGAAATTCTCATAGTGGGTGCGAGCCAGGCGGCGGCAGTATTCGCGCGCGTCTTCGAGAGATGGTGCGGAGTGCGGGATCGCATACTCGGCGGGCAGGCGGCTCCAGCCGAGCGCGGCGGCCGGACTACGGGATTCGGTGCTGGTTGCAGAAGTCATTCAGTTAGAAATCATCCAATTTCAGGAGGGAGTCCGGTACGCCGAGCTCACCTCAGCGGCTAAAGCCACAAGAGTTTCGCGCTACCTACGGCACGAGTGAACTCGTGCCCTTCCCGACCGTTGCCCGAAAGTTCTCTCCACGGCATCGGGTAAAATCTTGAGCGTCGCGAGAACTCCCTGCATCGCCGCGGGAGGCGCCCGCGTGGATGGGGTCCTTCGCTTCGCTCAGGATGACAGTTCATTTTTCTGGCGACCGTCGGAGATCCTGCCGTCCATCAGTGGCCGGGAATGATGGCGGTTTTGATGTCGCCGCCGCGGTTCAGCATGTGCCGCAGCACCTTTTGCAGGCTCGACAGCGGAGCCTCGCCGGTGATGTAGTCGGTGGGGCGAATTTTCTTGGCCGCGATCAGGCCGAAAGCGCGGCGCACCGTTTCCGGCGTGTGGTGGAACGTGGCTTTCAGCGTGATCTCGGAATAGTGCAGGCGATTGGTATCGAGTTGCACTTTGGATCCGCTGGCGCATCCGCCGAAGAAATTCACGGTGCCGCCTTTGCGAACCATCTCCACCGTCCACTCCCAGGCGTCGGGACGACCCACGGCTTCGATCACCACATCGCAGCCGCGCTTCTGCGGAGTCAGCGTGCGCACCGCCTCGATCACATTCGGCACCTTGGTGGTCTGGACGATTTCGTGCGCGCCCATGTGCTTGGCGGCGATTACCTGCTCGTCGCGCTTCACCACCGAGATCACGTTACAGCCGATGGCCCGCGCCACCTGGACAAACATCAATCCAATGGGGCCGCCGCCGATGATAGTAACGGTGTCGCCGATTTCCACGCCAGTTTCGTGCAGGCCGCGGAGCACGCAGGCCAGAGGCTCGGTCATGGCTGCGTCTTCGAAGCTCACGTTGGCGGGGATGACCAGCATATTGGCTTCGACAATACGGCGCGGCACGCGGATGTATTCCGCATAGGCTCCGTTGTTGAAGAGCAGGTCTTCGCAAAGATTTTCCTGGTGCTTGGAGCAATAGAAGCACATCTGGCAGGGGGCGGAATTCAGCGCGACGACGCGCATGCCCTTCTTGAAGCTGTGGACACCCTCGCCGACTTCTTCGATCACTCCGGCCAGTTCGTGTCCAAAGAGCGCCGGGGGAACAATCATGCGGGCGTGGTAGCCGCGCTGATACACCTTCAGATCGGTGCCACAGGTGAGAGCGACCTGAACCTTGACCAGGACCTCGCCCTTTTCCACGCGAGGGATGGGCACTCTTTCGATTTTCAGATCTTCTTTGCCGTACAGGACGGCAGCCGTCATTTTTCCATTCACTGCTTGTTTCCTTCCCGGGACTCACGGTTCCAGGTACTGCCGGGCTGAATCACGATCTTCATCGATGCCGGCTGGGGATGAGCGGCGAGTTGCAACGCCTGCGCACTCTTCTGCAGCGGAAACCGATGGCTGATCAGCTGTTCCAAGTCCATCTCGCGGTTCATCACAAAACGAACTGACTCTTCCTGCAAATCCACCGAGGCGCTATAAGAGCCGACCAGCGCCTTCTCATCCACGCAAATCGCGGCCGGATCCACAACCACTTCCCCGCGCTGCGTTTGCGCAAACAACAGAACCCTGCCACCGGGACGGGCCGCATCCATCGCAGGACGGATCAGGCCATTGCTGCCCACGGCCAAGATTACGGCATCGGTGCCGCGGCCTTCGGTCCGCTCCCGCACACTGCTGACTACATCGTGCTGGGATGCGTCAATTGTAAGCTCAAAACCAAGGCTTTTAGTTATTCTAAGCCTCTCAGGATACAAATCGGAAGTAATAACCGTGGCCCCTGCCTTCCGTGCCAGCACACTCAGAATGATGCCGATGGGGCCTTGCCCGATGGTCAGCACGGTCTCGCCCGGCTCCAGGCGCAGGGCTTCTATCCCTTTCATGCAGGTGTTCACGGGCTCTACAAAGCAGGCCTGCTCAAAGGAGACGGCTTTGGGGATCTTGATTGTTCCTTGGTCGACAATCCAATCCATCACGCGAACGTATTCCGCGAAACCGCCGCCGGAAGGCTCGAAGCAGGCGGTGCAGCCGACTTTCTTGTAGGTTGGACACTGGGCGAACGTTTTATGGCGGCAGTAGTAACACTGGCGGCAGGGGATGTGATGAAAGACTACGACGCGGTCGCCGGGCTCGAACTTGCTCACGCCCGCGCCGACCGCAGCCACTACGCCGGAGGTTTCGTGGCCGAAGATGCGCGGCGCCGAGTGGGAGCCGGAAGCAATCTTTTTTAGATCCGTGCCGCAGACTCCGCAGGTGTGGACGCGTACGAGCAGTTCTCCGGCGCCGATCTGGGGCACGGGAACGGTCTCGAGGCGGACGTCGTTGACTCCCCGGTAAACCGCCGCCAGCATAGTGGCAGGGATCGACTGGCTTTGGTCTTCGATGGCGACTTGTCCTGCAATTCCCATCTTTATCCTGGTGAACTCCTTGGATGATCTGCTTCGATGAACTCCCCGGGCGAACTCCTTAGATGAACTCCGGCCGCGATAGGCTTCATGCGGTCCACGGCATTATTTCGCGGAGCCCTCCGTCTGTCTCGGGTCGGTATTCCTGAACTCGACGTGCACCGTCATGGAATCCAGATACGGCGATTCGGGCGGCGTGAAGTGATAGGCCTTCACCTGCAACACAACATAGAAATTATCCACCTTCATGATTCGCCGGGCGCCCACGGGAACCAGCGCAAAGGTCGAAGGCCAGAGCCTGCATGTAGCGTTCTTCGCTTCATTCTTCGGATCATCAGACGGATTCGGCGATATCAAAAGGACGTTGGAGTAAACGGGGTGTAGCAGGTCTGCCATGGTTCCCTGCCAGGATGTGATCTTGGTATCGCCCTCCGGTCCCTGGGGAATAATTGAGAAGGCATAGCGGTCGTTGCCGGCGAGGTCCTTGATGCGCTGGCGGAAAAGCGGATCCTGGGGGGTGAGCTTGATGTCGAAGCTGTCTTCCACAACGCGGGTTGTGCCCTGGCGGAAGCTTTGGGCATAAGCTTCAGTGGCGGCCGACTGCGCGGCCAGAGGCATTGCCGCGCATAGGATCATGAGAAGCAGCCGTTGCAGTTTCACACGTATTCTCATTCACGACCTCCTACGTGCGACCCGCCGGCGGCCGCCGGTTGCGGCTCTGCCGTGGCTGGAGAAGCTGCGACTGGGCTGGGGGACCGGTTTAATTCCTGGCGGTAGTGCTTGAGATGCTCGCTCAGCACTCTTGCTGCCTTGCGACTGTTGGCCGCCAGCGTGGCAGTGCGGCGCCACAGCCACGGCCGGAGCGCTACAAAAGCTGCGAAGTTCGCGGTCTTGAAGCGGCCGTTGGCGGCGATGAAGCGGGCCGTCTGGGGCATTTCAAAATCCAGCTCATCGGAAATTACTTTTGTCGCTGCGAATCTGATGCCATGGGCCCGCGCCGCCGCTGCCACGCCGGCCGCTTCCATGTCCACGGCCTGCGCGCCGTAGGCTTTGGCGAGACTTGCTTTTTGTTGTGCTCCCGCCACTGATGTGAAGGTCACTAGCGAGCTTCGTCCTTGTCTTCCTCGTTCCAGCCCGGGTGCGCCTTCGATTTCGATCCGGCTTCCGTCCCGAGCATCGATCACAATGGCCGGCATGAGGAGATCACCAACTCGCAGACCTGCGTCGAGCGCGCCGGCGAATCCCACTGACTGCAGCAGCGTTGGACTGTACAACGCGATCACTGCTTCGGCGGCGCGACGGGCGGCTTCCACGCCGATTCCGCCGCACACGAGAACTATCTCATCCGCCTCAAAAAAAACAAATCTGCGGCCGTCGTACTGATGTTCGACGCGGCTCAGACTTCTGGTGAGCCCGCTGACTTCGCGCTCGAGTGCGGCAACGATGGCGACTTTAGGCATATCCGTTAGCCCGGAACCACTCGACGGCGCGGCGCAACGCGGCGTCCGCGGGGATAGTCTTCCATCCCAATTCGCGCGCGGCCTTGTCGGAGCTGGCCCACATCTTTTTCTTTCCCATGCGCACCGTGTCGACGGTGGCGCGGGGCTCACGGCCCAGCAGTCGGCCTGAGATGGTTTCATCCACGGCGCCCGCTGCGTAGGCAACGAAGTAGGGCAGCTTCACTTTCGGCGAGGGCAAGCCCGCGATCAAGCCCAGCCTGTCGAGAATCTGTTTCAGCGTGAGGTTCTCACCGCCCAGAATGTAGCGCTCGGCGCTCTTGCCTTTTTCCAGCGCTGCAATGTGCCCCCGCGCGCATTCCCTTACGTCCACCAGATTCAACCCCGTCTCAACGTAGGCGGGGAACTTTCTTTTGAGAAAATCGACGACGATCCGTCCGGTCGGAGTCGGCTTGACGTCCTGCTCTCCGACGGGTGTTGTCGGATTCACAGTTATCACCCGCATCCCGCTACGTCCGGCTTCCATTGCCACTTGCTCGGCCATGAACTTCGAGCGCTTATAGTGACCAATCATGTCGGCCAGCGAGACCGGAGAATCTTCGTCAGCCGGATGCCCGTTGCCAGTGAAGCCCATGGTTGCGACGCTCGAGGTGTAGACCACGCTGCGTACGCCATTTTTCTGCGCCGCGGCCAGAATCGCTCGCGTTCCCTCCACATTCGAGTGGTACATCTCCGCCGGATCCTGCACCCAGAGCCGGTAATCGGCGGCTACGTGAAAGACTACTTCGCAGCCGGACATCGCTTTTTCCAGGGACGCTGCGTCGCGCAGATCGCCGGTTGCGGTTTCACACTGCAAGCCGTCCAGATTCTTCAGGTTGCTGGTGGGGCGCACCAGCAGCCGCAGATCGGCTCCCTGCTCCGCCAGAGCACGCGCTACGTGGGAGCCTAGAAATCCGGTCGCGCCTGTAAGGAAAATGAGCATTTGGCGGGCATTCAGCACTCAGCATTCAGCTCAGTCACGGTTTGACATGGTCCTCAATCTCTTGAAGCTCGCTCTTCAGCGTGGGGTATTTGGCGACTACCCTGGCAATATCTTTCAGTATCTTGACGCTCGTTTGCGCGTCCACCATAGTCTGCAAGTGATCGTGGCCAACGCCTGCGGTAAATCTCACGTTGTCTGGTGTCTTGGGCTCGTCGTCGACTGGCTTGGCGTTTTCCAATGCGCGGTCTAGCAATGGTAATTCCGTAATCTGATTAACGACCGATGCGGGCACAACCTCGACACGGGCAAGAAACCCATAGAATTCTGGGAGGACGTGTTGCTTGTACCACTCGCCCTCTTCCGACGACCCACTGATTACGACCGGGGAGACGGGCCGGTCCATCTCTCCGACGAATTCAACAACCAACGTCGTGCAGCTTGGCTTCGGCGGCTCGGAGAAGGCCAGATACGGTGAAGAAAGGCTCAAAAGTACGGCGATAACCAAAATTGGTCTCATTAGTTTTCTACCACTACTGCACTAGGGTTCGACTCCGTGGAGCGCACCAAGCAGCGTTCAACCGCCGAGTGTCAAATTGCCAACGCTAATCGCTCTGCTTCTCCATCACCTTGGCATACGTTGTGAGCGCGAGCAATGGGAAATACTGGCGGTAGAGGTGATAGTTCAAATAAAACACACGCGGAAAGCCCGTGCCCGTGTAGTAAGGCTCGTCCCACGATCCATCTTCTTTTTGCGTGCGGAGCAAGTAGGCAATGGCGCGAGCCACGGAATCGCTGCGGGTGTCGCCGACCGCGAGCAATCCAAGGATTGCCCATGCGGTTTGCGAAGGAGTGCTCGGCCCCACGCCGTGCAGCGCCGTATCGTCGTACGAACCGCAGGACTCGCCCCAACCGCCGTCAGGGTTCTGCATCATCCGCAACCATTCCGCCGCCTGCTGGATGAAAGGCTCGTGGTTGTCCATTCCAATGGCTTCCAGGGCGCGCAGCACCAGGAACGTGCCGTAGATGTAATTGACGCCCCAGCGTCCAAACCAGCTTCCGTCCGGCTCCTGCTCGTCGCGGAGGAACTGAATCGCTTTTTTCACCGCGGGATGGTTCTTGTCGTAGCCGTAGGCCGCCATCATCTCAAGCGTGCGGGCTGTGATGTCAGACGTCGCCGGATCGAGCATGGCGTTGTGATCGGCGAAGGGCACATGCTGAAATACCATGCGGTCGTTGTCTTTATCGAACGACGCCCAGCCGCCGTTCTTGCACTGCATCGACAAGACCCAATCGATTGCGCGCTGCACCGACTCGCGTTGGTAGCGTCCATTGGGATGCTCCACGCGGCTCAGCGCCAGGCAGACCATGGCAGTGTCATCGACATCGGGATAGAACTCGTTGTTGAACTCGAAGTACCAGCCGCCCGGCTTCCCTGTCTTGTTCTTGATTTGCCAGTCGCCCGGATTCCGCACCTGCTTCTGCAGGATCCAGTCGGCGCATTTCACCATGCGCGGATCATTCGCCGCCACCCCCGCTTCGGCGAGGGCGAACATGGCGTAGGCCGTATCCCATACCGGAGACAGGCAAGGCTGCATGCGGAAGGTGTCGCCTTCTTCGATGCCTAACTTCTCAAATTCATCCAGTGCGCGGATCACCTGGGGATCATCGACTGAGTAACCCAGACAACGCATGGCGATGGCGGAGTTCATGATCGAGGGATAGATACCCGCGAGCCCGTCGCTCATTTCGAAACGTTCAAGCATCCACTTCTCCGCGCTTTTTAGGGCGATCGAGCGCAGAGGCCGGATGTGCACTCGCTCGAACCAGTGCGTCATGCGGTCGAGGCAGAGAAAGAAATTCCGCCAGGACACGAGCTTTTTCGACCAGCGCAGGTGCATGCGTGACTTTTGCATGCCGCCCACGAACAACTCTTCGATGCCCATCTCCCGTGGGATTTTCTTGAACGGCTTCTTGGCGTAGCAGATGGAGAGCGGCACCAGGATGGCCCGCGACCACGATGAGATTTCGTAGAGGTTGAACCAGAACCAGTTGGGAAATAGAACGATCTCGGGCGGAATCGCCGGCACTGCGTCGTAGTCATACTGCCCGAAGAAACAGAGATAGATTTTGGCGAATGTGTTGACCTCGGTAGCGCCGCCGAGTTCCAGGATTTTCTTGCGGGCGCGCTCGAGCACGGGATGATCCGCCGGGTATCCCGCAAGTTTCAGCGCGAAGTATGCCTTGACTGAAACACTGACATTCGACGGCCCCGGAGGGTAAATGCTCCAGCCGCCGTCTTCATTCTGATGCTGAATGATCCAGTTGGCAGCCTTCTGGAAGCGCACGGGGTCGACCGTTCCCAGCAAGGTGTGGAGCACAAGGTAGTCTGACTCGAGCGTAGTGTCGGCTTCCAGCTCTCCGCACCAATAACCTTCCTCGTGCTGAGCGGAAAAAAGAAGCTTGCGGGCGGCGTCCATGGCGGCACCGACACGGCTTGCCAGCCCGTCGATCTTGCCGAAGCGGAGTTGGGGTTCAGAAGTAGTATGGGGATCGGGGGAGTTAGTGTCCATCTCCATCAATAAGCGGCTCCGTTAGTCCGCTGTGGCGCTGGCCGGAGCAGCGGCGATGGCTTCGACAATCTCCGGTGGCAGCCCGAAACGGACGTTTTCCGGCATCACTTCCAGTTCCTGCACATTGTCGAAACCTTTGGTCGCCAGAAACTTCATGGTTTCCTCCACCAGGCACTCTGGCGCCGAAGCTCCGGCCGTGAGCGCGATGGTTTTCACGTCGAGCAACCACTCAGCCTCAATATCTTTGTAGCTGTCGATGAGATGCGCGTTTGTGCCCAGATTGCGCGCCACCTCGACCAGACGATTCGAATTGGAGCTGTTCTCGGAGCCGACCACCAGCAGCAGATCAGATTCCGAGGCCACTTCCTTCACGGCTACCTGCCGGTTCTCCGTGGCATAGCAGATATCCTGCGCCGCCGGGCCTTTGATGTTGGGAAATTTCTTCTTGAGCGCCGCGATAATGTCTTTGGTCTCGTCCAGACTAAGCGTGGTCTGCGTCAGATAAGCGACGTGATCGGGATCAGGCACGCTCAACGATTTCACTTGCTCCGGATTGCCCACCACCTGGGTTACCAGCGGAGCTTCGCCCAGCGTTCCGATTACCTCGTCGTGATCGTGGTGTCCAATCAGGATGAGCGAGTAGCCTTCCTTGGCAAACTTTACCGCTTCCACGTGCACCTTGGTGACCAGCGGACACGTTGCATCGATCACGCGCAGTCCGCGCCGGGCGCTGTGCTCGCGCACCTCGGGCGAAACTCCGTGCGCGCTGTAGATGACGCGCTCGCCGTTGGGGACTTCATCTTCGCTGTCGACGAAGATCGCGCCCTTGCCGCGCAATTCGTCCACCACGAAACTGTTGTGGACGATTTCCTTGCGTACGTAAATCGGTGGGCCGAAGGCCTCGAGCGCGATACGTACGACGTCGATAGCCCGCACCACTCCGGCGCAGAACCCCCGCGGCTTGAGCAACAACAATGTCTTTCCCTGGTTCTTTGGCACTATCAAACTCCCATTCCTG
>DATHOK010000198.1:0-8166 GCA_035484995.1 Verrucomicrobiia bacterium
ATCAGCACGATCGCGCCCAGAATGGCCACCGACGCCAGCACCACGCGCAAAGTCAGTGGCTCGTGTGCCAGCAACCATCCCAGTAAAACTGCCACTACCGGATTCGCGTAAGTATGTGTGGCCACCAGTGCCGGCGGAACCCGCTGCAGCAGCCATGTATAAGCCGTGAACGCGATCACCGATCCGAACGTGATCAGGTAGCCCAGTCCAAAAATCGATCGCGCCGTGATGCTCGACCAATGCGTCTCGTGGAACTCGCCCGTAACTCCCGCCGCGATCAGCAGCAACAATGCGCCGCAAATCGTCGGCAGTGCTGTCCGCCCTAGCGCATCAGAAGGCAGCTTAAGGCGCGGCGAAACCACCACCCCCAACGACCACGACAAAGAACCGAGCAATACCGCTAGCAGCCCCACCAGGCTCGACCCTTTCACCGTGAGTTCCGCTCCCGTCAGCAGCCCTACACCCGCCACGCCAAGACCCAGGCCCAGCGCGCTAAGCAGGCTGATCCTCTGCTGCCCCATCATCCAACCCAGCACCAGAATAAACATTGGTTCCGTCGCGATCAGTAGCGCTGCGAGGCCCGAACCCACATACTGCTCTGCCCAGTGCAGTGAACCATGGCCTATTAAGAAGAACAGCGCGCCCAATGCAAACCCTGCAACCCATTGTTGCCGTGTGGGGCGAAATCCGCGCCAATAGGCCCAGCTCAGCATGATCCCGCCTGCAACGGAATGCCGAATTCCCGCGGCCACCAGCGGCGGAATCGTCTCAACCGCGTATCGGATCGCAAGGTAAGTCGAACCCCATATGACATAGATCGCGACAAAGGCAAGTGCCAGCTTGATGGCGTGGTTGCGGTCGTGCGAATTCGCGGTCGGGCGTGGCGTTGAGACAATCACGGGTCTACCTCCAATATGTATCATCTTGCCGGTGCGAAGCATGGCTCTAATCTGTGCGGAATGATCGGGAATCATGGGAAATGACCGTTCTCGTTTACTAACCTGCTATAATGGCTTAACAGGTTATACAACAGACTAGGCGATGCGCTATAACTTGTCAATATGTTTTTAATGGTTATATGATTCGAACGGAAAATTTGCCCTTATTCATCATGGAAATCAAACCTGGCAGACGCCAACCGTCCCTTTTCGAACTGATGGGAAACGTGTGCCTCGACTTCATCAATACGCTCGACAATCGTCCCAGCGATAAACCCAAAGAATTGCTAAAGAGCTACTACGAACTGGCGCGCTTCGGTGAAGACACAGGAATCCTGACACCCCAGGAGCTGGATTTCTTTTATGAGCGGGTCCACCTCATGCCCGATGAGGCGCAGGAGGCGATGCGACGAGCCCGCGATCTGCGCGAGGCGCTGTACGATATTTTTTCTGCTGTGCTGAGGAAGCAAACCGCACCACAGCTCGCGATGGACAGGCTCAATGCGAATCTGCACGACGCCGCGCTGCATTCGCGACTGGTGCAGCCTAAGCTTGTGCAACCCGAGATTGCTGACGGCAAAATACCGGAGGGCGACGGACGTTTGCATTGGCGCTTCGAGCCGATGACGTCTTCGTTCGGCGCAATGCTATGGCCCATTGCGCGCGCGGCCGCGGACCTGCTTACCTCAAGCGACCTGGCGCTGGTGCGCGCGTGCGCTTCACCCACGTGCCAGTGGTTCTTCCTCGACACCAGCAAGAATCACCACCGCCGCTGGTGCAGCATGAAACAATGCGGCAACCGCGCCAAGGTGCGTAGGTTTTACGCGAAGAAGAAAACGGCTTAGGGATTGTTGGCCCTGAGAATCCGAATCACTCTACAACCGAAATCAACGCGCGGAGGTGTTACCATTTCCTGATCCGAACGCGAGGTGCCCCCATGGCCGCGCTTCCCGATAGTTTGAAACAGAACTCCTGGCCTGAATTACCGCTCGCAGCGTGGCAGGATACTTACGCCACGCTCCACATGTGGACGCAGATTGTGGGCAAGGTGCGGCTAGCCCTGAGTCCGCGCGTCAATCAATGGTGGGAGGTTGCGCTCTATGTCAATGCGCGCGGGCTCACGACCTCCGCGATTCCTTATAACGGCGCGAACTTCGAGGTGCAATTCGACTTCATCGATCATCAGCTGATCATCCAGACCAGTTGGGGGTCGTCGGAGACTTTCGCGCTGAAGGCGCAATCCGTCGCCGATTTCTATGCGGAATTCATGTCGGCGTTGCGGTCGCTGGGCATTGACGTCAAAATCTGGCCCATGCCATGCGAGGTGCCAAACCCGGTGCGCTTTACCAGCGACACGCAGCACGCTTCTTACGATCCCGAATATGCGCATCGCTTCTGGCAAGTATTGATTTTATGTGACAACGTCTTCTGGGAATTCCGGGCCCGATTTATTGGAAAGGACAGTCCGGTACATTTTTTCTGGGGAAGCTTCGATCTGTGCGTGACGCGGTTCTCGGGGCGGCGCGCTCCGGAGCGCGTGGGCGCCGATCCGGTCACGCGCGAAGCTTATTCGCAAGAAGTGATCAGCGCGGGATTCTGGCCCGGCGGCGGCGATATTAAAGGTGCGGCGTTCTACGCCTATGCCGCGCCGGAGCCCGCGGGCTTTGCCGAGCAGAAAGTGCAGCCGGCGGCGGCTTTTTATCATCCGCAAATGAAGGAATTTCTGTTGATGTATGACGACGTGCGCCGCAGCGCATCGCCGCGAGAGGCGCTGTTGAGTTTTTTGCAGAGCACTTACGAGGCGGGGGCGAATCTGGCGAAGTGGGATCGGAAGGACCTGGAGAGATCCTAGCGCAACTGCAGGAACGCCTTGCGGCCACCGGTGGTGCAGGCGTGCAAGTGGTCCTTCGACTGCGGTTGTACTTCGCTATCGCGAAGCGCAACCTTCGCTTTGGATGACAAGGGGAATGAAGATGGCTAAGAAATGTAAACACCTCGATCAGATCAAGTTCAGGACTACCAACACTGACGTTTGTGAGGAGTGCGTCAAACTTGGCGACACCTGGGTTCACCTGCGGATGTGCATGGTCTGCGGGAATGTCGGATGCTGCGATTCGTCGAAGAACAAACACGCCACAAAACATTTTCATCACACCAGCCATCCCGTGATGCGGTCGATCGAGCCAGGAGAAGAATGGATATGGTGCTACATCGACGAAATCATTGCCGGCGAAGTGGCTGCGTGACATGCCACGGAACCCAGCGCGGGACACCGTAGGGAAACTATGCCTTGGGGCCGAATTGCTTTGGCGGTATTTGCCGGTGGATTTGTGTCGTCGATGACCGACTGGCTGTTCGCGGGCGACTGGCTTTACAAACGCTACGACCGGAATCCGGAGATCTGGCGATACCACGGCGGCCAGGGAGAAAACAAAGCGATTCTCTGGTCAAGCCTGTTTCCCTTTCTTACGTGCGGAGTTTTTGTTGTGCTCTGCGAAGGCCTGCATCTTCACACCTACCGCGGAACTCTCAAATTGGCCGCGGCGATCTGGCTCATCGGACCGTTGCCGTTGACGATCGTTAACGCATTGTGGTTGAAGCTGGCTCCGGCGATCGCGGCGTCCTGGGCTGCGGGCTGGCTGGTCAAACTGGCAATTGCCGCGCTCGCGGTCGCGCTGATTCTGGGTTGAGCTGCGCAAGCGGGCTGGCTCGCTGGTCCGGCCCAATAATCCCGGTCCAATAATTCCAGCCTAATGCGTCAGCCCTTCACAATTTTCTTCGCACCCGCGTCCCACACGGCGACGGACTTGTTGAAGTAAGCGAAGTTCGCCAGATGGCAGCCGACGGCTGCGTGGTTGCCGAAGATTTCATTTTCCGTGACTGGCTTGCGGCTGCGCACCGCGTTGAAGAAGTTGGCCTCGTGGTCGACTACGTCGCTATATCCCGGGGGCAAGGTGTAGGATTCAGCTTCCTCATCCACTTGCGAAGACAAGGGCGCAGCTGGCGGATGCTCTCCGCGCCACTGCCTCAGATACTGCTCCCGCAACGCGCGCGGCCAGCCGCCAATCGAATAATCCTCCGGCTCAGGACGCGTGTCCTGCGGCTTGTAGCTCAAGGTGGAATCCTTGATGATCAGCGTTCCCTTGGTTCCGTAGAAGCCGATAAATTCTCCGCCATCATTGTTCAGGTTGCAGCGCAGGCTCACGCGGAAATTCGGGTAGTCGTAGATGGTTTCGATCAGGTCGGGGAATTCACGGCCGTCCTTGAAGTGGAAGAGTCCGCCGCTCGATTGCGCGCGCTCGGCGATGGTGTTGGTGCCGGAAATGAAGTGGATTCCGGAAATCAGGTGAACGAAGAGATCGCCGCCCAGGCCTTCGCCGTAGTCGGTGAAGCAGCGCCAACGGAAAAAGCGCACCGGATCGAAGGGCCGCTTGGGCGCACTGCCGAGAAACGCGTTCCAGTCAATCGTCTTCTCGCTGGCATCGGGAGGGATGGGATAAACCCACGCCCCGCTGGGGCTGTTGCGGTCCCAATAGGCCTGGATCATAGTGACCTGGCCGAGCTTGCCCGAGTCATAGATTTCTTTAGCTTTGGCGTAAAGGATGGAACTGACACGCTGGCTGCCGATCTGCACGATGCGATTCGTCTTGTGGGCGGTTTCGACCATGGAAAAACCTTCTTCCACGGCATGCGACATGGGCTTTTCGCAGTAGACGTCTTTGCCGGCCGAGCAGGCGTCTTCAAAAATGTGCCGGTGCTGGTGATCCACTGCGGCGATGATGACGGCATCGACGTCTTTGCGGTCGAGAATGGAGCGATAGTCACGAGTGGCGGGAACGTTGGGATTATTCACCGCTTCCTGCGCGGCTGTATGGCGGCTGTCATAAAGATCGCAGAGCGCGACACATTCGACTCCGGGGACGCGAGTCGAGGCTTGCAGCAGTTCGCATCCGCGAATCCCGGTGCCGATGCTGGCGAAGCGCACGGTATCACTGGGCGGGACCGGCCGCGGCGCTGCCGAGAGCAGATGCGGCTGCAGGATATTTCCCGCTACGGTTGTGGCTGCGAGAGCTCCGGTTCCGATGTGGATGAATTGCCGGCGAGTCAATGGATTCTTCGGCATGCGATTCCCTCACGAAAATTAACATGGAATGTTTACGGGCCGAGATTATGCCACACGAGAGACTGGAGTAGGAATCGATTTTCCAGCGCATGCAAGGAGTTTCGTTCGAACGGTCAGAGATCAGCGTGAGAAAACGACTCCGTGCGGCACGCCTGAGCCCTTCCAGCCGTGCGGCCAATCCCGGTCTGCGAATTTAAAGCCCGGTTTTCCGTCGGCATCGTGGAAAGCGTCATCCATCGAAACGGCCCCCGTTGCCGAATCAAACTTCAGAAGATAAAGACGAGGCTCCCCGGCTCCGCCACTGGTGACCGCGATGCGGCGGGTTTCCGGGTCCCACCCGGTCCAGTGCGGATAATACCGATCGTCGAATTTAAGTCTGGAGACCTCGGCCGGCTTCGCTCCGTCCGAGATGTCGAGCACAATGACGCTGTGAAGGTACGAGACGCTCTGCAGCAGATAGTGGCCAACGATGGTGGGAACACCGCAGAACGAGGCGGGAAACGAGTAGACCAGCTGGGATTTAGGTTGGTCGGTGCCGACTCCTGTGATGCGCTCGAGGCCGCAGGCAAGGGTTTGTACATAGATGGCACCATCGGGACCCAGACGCGGTTCTTCCGGACTGATCTCGCCGTAGTGATTATCCCCCTGATCGAAGTACATCGTCTTTAGCAGCTTGAGATCGGAAAGCCGCCAGACCTGGTAGGTAAGTCCGCGGAACAGATCCTCATCGTCCATGGCGGAATTCGTAGAAACGACGCGGTCGAGATCAGGGAGTACGACCAGGCTGTAGGGCGTGAGCAGTGCGCTGGAAAACGCGGGATCGGCGCTGCTGGCGGATCGGATTACCTTGCCGGTATCGTCAATTTCGACCAAGCCGCCGCTCTTGCCCAGGGAATTTTCATCCATGTCGTGATGCGAGTGTTGGAAGGTGGCCAGCACGTGGCCGTTCGGCAGACGAAGGTAGGAGTGCGGATGCATGTAGCCGTCCAGGTCTGTGAACGAAGCGGCGATCTTGGGTTGAAGCGGGTCACGCAAATCGAAAATGAAAGTGCGCCCGGCATCATGATCGTTCGCGAAGAGCATGCCACTGGCGGGCATGGAATATTCCGTGTGATGGACGAGCTTGGTCGGCTGATCGGTAGCGAGGGTAGTCACTAGACGACCATAGGATGGCGAGGATGGATCGGCGTCGATGACGGCCAGGAAGTCATTGCCCCTGTGGCCAACGTCGCCGGTCCAGGCAAACAGATAATGGCCGGGAGCGGCGCTCTTGTTCTCCTGGCACAGTGCGGATACGGAACCAAGACAAAGTGCAAGGCCGATGGTGACAAGGCGGTGCATAAAGTTCTCCACTCTCAAGATGGGCGAGTTACGAGTCGCGGGGAGAGGATAGCACCCCTGTCGACAGCTTCTTAAGAGGAATATTGCTACTAGATAGAGAACGAATGGGAGGGAAAAAATTGAAAGGGCCGTGACATTGGTTATGCTCTAGCTGCCGCCTCCTGCGAGGGAGCCCACAGCGTGGACGCATGTACCGTCACAGCCCCTTGATGCGATCACTGTTTTCACAGTCCCAAACCCCAACTGCACCTCGCAGCGCCGTCGGTTTTTTCGGGTTCGGGCTGCCTCTCAGGTTGCCCCGCTAGGCTGATCACTCAGTCTACCTCGGGCAGCAAGGTTTATTTCGCTGTCCCTTTCAACCGTCGACGGAAGTCACCTTAACAGACCATTAATAAATGTCAACGCAAACTATTGGTGCAATGCATGGGATTCGTCCTGTGAATAACAGAAAACGCAAGCCGTTGTAGGACAAAAGTTTATCGAAGTGCCCTCCCAATTCGGGACTGGTTTTACACAAAAACTTTCACAACGTCCGGAAGAGCGAAAAATCCTCAGGCGAACCAAATATTCGTCTTGACGCAGAAACATTCTCGGCGCATCTTGCTACTAGCACAAAAGAAGCATTGATGTCAGAACTCGTGGCCTACGTGGATGGTGGTTCCCTGGGCAATCCCGGGCCCTCGGGTATTGGAGTGGTGATCGACGGTTGTGAAAGCGGCCCCATCCGCATCGCCAAATGGATTGGCCATCAGGATAACAACGTAGCCGAATACGTGGCCCTTCTCGAAGCCCTGCAGTGCGCGCTCTCTCTGAAGGCCAAAGCGCTGCACGTTTACTCTGATTCGGAAGTGGTCGTCCGCCAGATGCGCGGCGAATACATTTGCCGCAGCTCGCGCCTCTATTCTCTGCATTGGACCTGCCGCAAGCTGGCTCGCGCCCTCAGTTTCTCCATCTCGCACGTTCCGCGCGAAGACAATGCCGAGGCGAACCGGCTGGCCAACACGGCCGTGCGGGAGCGGGCTGGGTAGGCGATTCAGATTCGGCACCGCTGCATTACTAATTTCCAAATGCTAATCGCAGGCATCTTGACACGATGCCCTCTCCGATGCAGACTCCCAGTACAGCATCCTGCAATTTGAAATAAGTTCGAGGCAGGCCGGATCGCGCCCCCGCCGCCTTGACTCGACGAGGTTCCCACGCGCGCCACGCGTCGTCGAGTAGCGATCGCTCAGCAATGATTGCTAAATAACGATCGTCAAGTAACGAGCGTTAAGTAACAGATTATCAATCAATTCTCGACCGCAGTCTGGCATCTGTGGTGGAGGGGGACATGGCAAGTACCAGCGCAACTCGAGCCGCAATCGCGAACGTCTCCGCCGTGAGCGCCCATCTGCCCATGCTGCAAGATCCGGGGCCGCGTTTTCCCGGAGGAGATGGCGGACGCTCGCTGTCCGATATGGCCTACAGCGACCTCGACGCCGCCCTGCAGTTGCTGGCCGAACGCGCCCAGTACATCACCGGAGCCAGCGGTGCCGCCATTGCCCTGCGCCGCGGTCTGCACAATGACATGCTGTGCCGGGCCAGCATCGGCTCTAACGCTCCCGAGCTGGGCGCACTGCTTTCGATGGAATATGGGCTTTCCGGGGAAAGCGTCCGCACCCGCCAGCTTTTGCGTTGTGACGATGCCGAACGCGATCCGCGCGTAAACCGCGAAGGCTGCCGCCAGTTGGGCATTGCCGCGGTGGTCGTGATGCCCATCGTCAG
>DATHOK010000199.1:0-35111 GCA_035484995.1 Verrucomicrobiia bacterium
GCCCATCGTCACAAGCCACACCCTGTTGTCAAGATAAATACTTTTCTGCTTGATCCTACTTTTGGCGGATTCGCGGATGGTCGCAGGAGGATACGATTCCGCTTCGGTAGTGTGTTTGCATTAGGTGCTCCTGATCGGAAGCGCGGTAGCGCCGATAGATCCAAGATGACTTCGGGCGCTGCTCCGGCGGGGGTTAACTTTAGGAGGCTCCACGATGAGGCTCGGTACGGTTCTCCACTTTGGGCGCGTTTTTGTACTGTTGGTCGCCGGCTTAAGCGCTACGTTTTCTCTCGGACAGAACGCAAATACTGGAGAGATCAAAGGGACGGCCATGGACTCTACGGGCGCCGTTGTCTCCGCTGTGACCGTAACCATCACAAATGTGCAAACAGGAGTGAACATAGTTGTAAAGACCAACGCGGATGGCATTTACGACGTTCCTGCCGTTCCTATTGGCCTGTACAAGATCAGTTTCTCGAAAATCGGCTTCCGCAATTTTGTGCGCGAGGGTATCACTCTCGAGATTCAAACCATTGAGGTGAACGGGACCTTGCAGGTGGGCAGCACCAGTGAGCAGGTCGTGGTGACAGAGGATGCTCCACTCGTGGAAACGGAAACCTCGGACCAACACGTTAACCTTGATACCACCGCGGTTGAAGCCGCGCCCATCGTGGGCACGGACTGGCGCGCAGAGATGATTCAGCTTATTCCCGGCGTGAATACCGGCGGAGGAGCGGGCGAAATCAATGGCCAGGGAGTCGGAGTCAACGGCACGCAGTCCTACAACATAAACTTTCTGTCCGATGGTGGACCTGCTACAGCTCCGAGAGATTTTAACGGCAGCAACTACTATATGCCGGTTGACGCCATTGGCGAGGTAACCATCAATTCAGCCAATGCGAATGTGCAATATGGCGGCGGCCTCACCTCGATTAATGTGATCACCAAGAGCGGGACCAACCAGTGGCACGGCAGCGCGTATGACTACGTTCAGAATACTGCACTTAACTCAAGAGGCTATTTCAATCCTGCGCCCGAAGTGAAGTCTGTGGAACACTGGAATACCTACGGCGGCAGCGTGGGCGGACCGGTCATAAAGAATAAGCTGTTCTTCTTTTTCCTCTACCAGCGCAACCCTTCGTCGACTCCAACTTCCGGAAATTATACTTACCCGACCGCTGCCGAAGAAGCGGGGGATTTCTTCGGTGTCCCGGGCGCGACAGGTCCGGCTTTCAGCGCCTCGGGCACGCTGCTGGCGCCCATCGATACCGTGGCGCAGAAACTTCAGACCTACTTTCCCGCGGCAAACGCTCCGGGATGGGTTGCGGGATGTCCTGGGCCGGTGAATGTATCGGCGACCGTTGCCCAAACCTGCACCACACTGGCTAACAATTATGTGTTCAACGGCAGCAGTCCGAATACAGACACATGGTATACCGGCAAGGCCGATTACAATATCAACGCCAAACAAAGGCTTTCGTTTAGTTTCAACTATTTCCCTACCACGTCGACTTATGTGCCCGCAGATCCTTTATTTCCCAACGACGCTACTTCGACGCAAAAAGGGTTTACGGACGATCTGACCTCGCAACTCTCGGAGGTTTATACGATCAGCCCGACCGTGTTGAATGAGTTTCGTGTTGGCGCCAGCCGCGAGCTCGACCGATACACGCCGCCTTCTTTGAATAAGAACGACCCAACGACGCTTGGACTTGAGCCGACTTACGGCACCAACGCTCCGGCCAATGTGTTTCCGAAAATTCAGATCGATGCCCCTGGGGGAGGAACAGGGTCCGGATGCATCGCTGAGGGCGCCGGGTGCGGGGAGAACGGTAACATTTCTGCAGTGCTCGGCGAGGGAACCTACCTTGTTTCGGATGTCCTTACTCTCATTCGCGGCAGGCACACCATCAAAGTGGGTGGCGAATACGACCGGTCTTACCAGAACTATACCAACTGGGGCGACATCAGTTCGGGTAACTTCGAGTTCAACGGAAGCGTTACCGGAATCCCGTATGCCGACTTCCTTGCTGGTGACGTTTACGGATGGTTCGTGTACGAGTCAGACCCGACCAGCGCTCATATGAACACCACGGCCTTGTTCGGCAGCGACGACATCAAGGTCTCATCGCACCTGACGTTAAACCTGGGTCTCCGCTGGCAGAGGCAATCTGGCTGGGGTGTGAAAAACAATCTGTTCGGCAATTACGACCCGTTTCTGCCAAACCCGGCGGATGGCGGGCTCTACAAAGGGGCTATTCTCTTTGGCGGCCAGGGAGACACTGTCTATGGTGGCCCCACGACCAACATGACGACCATCCAAAACGCCGATGATAAAGAGTTCGCTCCGCGAATTGGCATCGCCTGGTCACCGCGTGACAAGTGGTCCGTCCGCGCGAGCTACGGTATTTTTGACGCGCCTCGTGATTCCGAAAACTATACCGATGGCTCGCTCGGCCTTGGCTTCAACCCACACCAAGTCGGAAACAACGGGTACAGCAATGGCAGTGCGGTATTCCAACTGGACCAGGGGCCTACTCCCGGCTCCGGCTTGATGGTCGTCTTCCCTACGCTGCAAACTCTTAGTTCGACCGTCTCGAACTTCAGCGGTGTGTCGTACTATCCGCGGAGTATGCCGACTACGTACGTTCAGAACTTCCTCTTTAGCGTTCAGCACGAGTTTGCGGGGAACCTGTTGTTGGACACGAGCTACGTCTATACCCGCGGCAGGAACCTGAACTTTCAAACCAATGTCAACCAGGCGCCTATCAGCGCATTCGGTTGCACGGGCTACAACTGCGGGAACCCGAACCCGATCTTCAACGATATCCAGGCGCAAATCTACGATGGATATTCGAATTACAACGCACTGCAATTGCGCCTACAGAAGAGGGTGTCGTATGGACTGAGCTTCCAGGTCAATTACGCCTGGTCGAAATGGCTCGATACCGGTACCGGAGGAGGTCACGGATCTGGCATCGACATTTACCAAAACGCGTTTGATCCGTCCGCCAATTACGGCTTGTCTGACGGCAACGCGGCGAATACCCTGGTCGGCCAGATCGTTTATGAAGTGCCGGTCGGCCGTGGACGCCGGTACGCGGTTCCCAAGTATGTTGAGCCAGTCGTTGGTGGCTGGCGCGTCTCCACTCTTTTCCAGTGGCACTCGGGAACTCCGTTTACTCCGGTAATCCAGTCAGGAATCGCGACTGCTCTTGATCCGGGGCTATCAGCATCCATCAACCAAGGAGGTTCCAGTCTATATCCGGATGTTGTGGGCAGCGCGAGCGTGTCGCATCGCACCAACGCAAACTGGTTCAACCCGGCGGCCTTCACCAACCCGGCGCCTGGAACCTTTGGAGATGCGGGACGCAACATCCTGACCGGACCGGGTTTCACGAACGTGGACTTCAGTCTCGCAAAGGAGTTTGCTCTTTACGAGTCCGTGAAACTCGAAGTCAGGGCTGACATGTTTGATGTGTTTAATCACATCAACTGGGCCAACCCGAATAACGACGTTGGCATTGGTTGCTCACTCGCGCTGAGCTCTCCGCCGCCGTGCGGAGCGGGTCAGGGCGTCCCCCAATTATCAAATTCCACCGCTGGCACCATCACCAGCACCGAAGGGGGTACGCGCATCATACAGCTGGGGGCTCACATCAAATTCTGATCCCGGCGGCGTGAGTTTGACGGAGACTCTGCGGGCTCGGAAGCTGCTTCCCTTCCGCCCCGCACTTGTTAACGCTTCGCCGAAGCAGCGAATTTTGCGATATCTTTCCTCCATGAAAGAGTCTCAACCCAGCAAGGTTCATGAATCCGCGTTTGTCTTTGACTCCTCTCCTGTTGTCGCCGCGAACCGGAAGTGTTTATGCAGCGGGCGGCTAATATTGGTTCTCGCGCTTTTTGCGAGTGCGCTCGCCGGCGCACAAACCGGAGTCTCTCAAACCGCAGAGATTCGCAATCACCTCGACAAGGCGGCGCAGTATCTTAAGGCAAACGATTCGAGCGCCGCGGCCAGGGAGCTCGATGCCGTCCTAGCTCTCGATCCTAAGAACGCCGAGGCCTACGCAAACTTAGGGGTAATCGCTTTCTTCCGGCGCGACTATCGGAACGCTTCAGTGTATTTGCGCAAGGCCTTGGCGATCGATCCGTCTTTAACGAAAACGCAAGCTCTCCTGGGCATTTCGCAAAAAAGATTGGGGGATCCATCCGCTCGCGCGTTGTTGGAAAAGTCTTTTCCAAAGCTCAAGGACAAGTCGTTGCGTCTGCAGGTCGGCCTGGAGTTAGCGTCTGTCTATGAACAGGAGGGTGATCAGGGTGCAACGGCTTTGGTGATGCACTCACTGGTGGATCTCGATCCCGACAATGTGGATGTTCTGTTCATGGCGCAACGCGTCTACTCCGAACTGGCAGAGGACACGCTGAACAAGCTCGCCATTCTTGCTCCAGCTTCCGCCCGCATGCAACAAGCGATCGCCGAACATTTGATTAACGGTGGAGATCTCCCACACGCGATCGAGCATTATAAGAAAGCTTTGCAGATCGACTCACGCCTGCCGGGCGTTCGTTTTGAATTGGGTGAAGCCGTCCTTCAGTTATCGCCTCACGATTCTGCAACGCAAGCGGAGGCGGCAAAAGACTTCGAAGAAGCCGAGGCGATGGACGGCGATGCCGCCAATGCAGAGTGCGGGCTGGGAGCGATCGCATTATCGCAGTCCGACCTGGACCAAGCGCTTCGCCACTACCAGCGAGCCAATAAACTCAACCCCAACGAAGTAGAAGCGCAGCTAGGTCTGGCAAGAGTTCTGATGATGCAGCAGAAACCAGAAGAGGCAGTCAACTATCTCCGGGCTGCAATCCAAGCCGATCCGCTGAATAGCGAGGCGCATTACCGGCTCGCCTCCGCGTATCGGCGCCTTCAGCTGGACGATCAGGCGCAGAAAGAAATGCACCTCTTTCAGGAGATCAAGAAGACTAAGGATCAAGTTAAAGAGCTGTATCACCAGATGAATATTCAGCCCAAGGCACAAGGCGATGAAATGTCGGACATTGGACCGCAATAATAAGGAAGGTCGGAAGACCAAGCCGACACTTTGGAGAAAAGTACATTCTGCATCGCTGTGTCTTGGCATGGTACTGAGCTTGCTCTGGAATACAGGCTGCGGCGGAGGCTCATCCGGATCCGGCACCCCGCCTCCTCCGGCGAATTTTCCGCCAGTAATTGCAAAGGTCTTTGGGGCGGCTAGCGTGTCACTAAACGGCACGACATCACTCACCTTTAGCCTGTCAAATCCCAACACGGCGATCTCCTTGAGCGGCATGGGCTTTACCGATGCTTTTCCGTCTGGGCTCACCGTAGCGTCACCCAATGGCCTGGCAGGAAGCTGCGGAGGAGGGACGATTACCGCGGCCGCCGGTTCGAACAGCGTCAGCCTCTCAGGAGCCAGCCTGGCCGCGGGTGCTTCTTGCACGTTCTCGGTCAACGTTGTAGCCACAACCAGCGGCGCGCAAAATAATGTCACTAGCGTAGTGACCTCGACGGAAGCAGGAAACGGCGGTACGGCATCGGCGCAGATCACCGTGGTCGGGCCGAGCCAGCAACCACCGGAACCCACCGACATCACCCCAATCAATGGCCAGGTGTATTACGTCATAAATCAGCTGAGCGGCTTACAGGCCGACCTCAATAACAATTCGACGAGAGCTGGTGCCAACATCGTCCAGCAGCCGAGGACTTTCACCAACACGAGCCAAAGATGGGCCTTCACTACGCTTCCCGGAGGATCATGGCAGATCAGCAATATTCTCAACGGCCTTTGTCTGGATAGTTCGACTGTTTCGGGCGTGGTGTACGTAGTCCAAAATCCTTGTGCCGGTAACTCCACGCAGCAGTGGATACTAACTCCTGTAAGTGCAGGTTATTACACACTTTCTAACACTAATACAGGGTTATTGGTCGACTTATATCACGGCTCGATATCCGCTGGCACCCTGCTCGACCAAACCGCATTGAATTCGCCCGGCGTTCCTACCCAGAGTCAGCAGTGGCTGTTGCGTCCGGCTTTCTTCGGCGGCATCGACAATGCTCTTCTGGAAAAGCAGGAGGCCGCGCGGGCCTCGACAGGCTTGACCTGGTGGAAGGATGCTGGGCAACCGCTGGATTTGCTTGCCATGCTGAAGAACCATGGCATCAACATAGTCCGCTTGAGGCCGAGCTCGGCGCCTCCATATTCCAATCCTTCGCAGACTGGGTGCAGTGGAAACGCCTGTTATGCGGAGACCGATGCCCAGGATCTGGACCTTGCCAAACGCTCTAAGAATCTCGGCTTGAGTGTCGAGTTGACGCTGCTCTTCGACGGTGGAAGCTCTGTCAGCGTGCCACCGGCATGGGCGAACGACACACTCGCTCAGTTGCAGACGGATATTTACGCTTACGTCAAAGCCGAAATCATAACGTATCGCCAAGCTGGCGTGATGCCCGACTTAGTGGCGATCGGGAATGAAGTAGACACAGGGTTCCTGGGTTCGATCGGCAGTCCTACCGGAACCGACTTCAGCGGTTTTGCCTCTTTGCAGATACAGGCTCTGCAAGCGGTTGACGATGCGGCCGCGGACACGTCGATTGGCCCTGCGGTTCCGCCGCCGCTGACCTGCATCCACATCACTCCGGCTTGGAATCTAACCCAGTTCTTCACGCTCGCGAATCAGAATGGCATCACCTATGACGCAATATGCCAGAGTTACTATCCTTTCTATCACGGGCCCTTAACCGATGCACAAGCGGCGGAAAGCAATCCGCAGAGCCAACCCGTGGAGGAGGATGTACTTGTTGACGCGTCCAACAGCATAGGGAAACCGATTTTCATTATCGAGACGGGAGAACATTACGAGAACGGCTTTGACTCGAACGATCCCTGGTATTCGCCGCCAAGCATCTCGGAACAGCAACAGTTTCTGCTTGATTTACAAAGCGTACAGCAACGCTTGCCCAACAATCTGGGAATGGGCATCGAATACTGGGACGCGGCTGGGGTGAATATACCCAATTTGAGCGGGGGATTTATCAACGGGGACAATCAGGTAAATGCGATCTATAGCTGGAACGGCCTAACACTATTTAACAATGCCGATAGCTCGGGTACCACCAATGTGAGTGATCCCACTTATTCAGAATTGCTTCCAGGTATCGACGCACTCGGCGGCAATCTTGATCCCTCGTTGAGTTACAAGTTTGTCAATCGAAGTAGCGGGGAAATCCTGTCTGTCTATCAAGGCTCGAACGCGCCCGGCGCCCTGCTGAACGCCGTCACAAATAGTGGAAGTCCGAGCCTCAGCCAACAGTGGCGCGTTACGAGTGACATGGATGGCTACTTTCAGATCGCCAGCCTTAATCCAGGTGCAGGCAATACCACCAACGCCCTCGAGGACTCCGGGGCTTCCACGACTAGCGCGACAGCCATTGTTCAGTCGGTGGCCAACGGTTCAGCGGAACAGGAGTGGTCGATTGTTTCGGCGGGCAACGGATACTTCAACCTCGTGAATCATTCGAGTGGATTGGCATTGGACACAAGCGGCGGATCCGGCGCGTTGGCCGGATTTGTAGTACAGGAAACCCGATCTGGCAGCGCCCAGACGCAACAGTGGCAAATTGTCGCTGTGCACTAGACCATTCGGCGGTGCTGAAGGTCTCGGAAATACCGTTCTCTCACGGCTCGAAGGAGATGAGATGAAGAAAGTCAGCCCACTCAGCGGTTCTATGAATCGGCGCGAACTGCTGAAAGGTGTGGTTGGAACAGCGGCATTAGTCTCAGTGTTTCCGACCTTAGGTTCCTCCTTTGAGGAGTCGCGTACGGAAGACACTGGACAAAGACTCCGAGAGAATTTTGACCGCGGTTGGAGGTTCCATAAAGGCGACTTTCCGGGCGCGGAAGTACCAAGGTTGTCCGACGCAGACTGGAGAATTTTGGATCTGCCGCACGATTGGAGCATCGAAGGGCCCTTTGACGAGAAAGAACCATCCAGTTTTTGCGGTGCATATCTTCCCACTGGCATTGGCTGGTACCGAAAGAGATTCCATCTGCCTAATTCGTACAAGAATAAGAAACTCACCATAGAGTTCGATGGGATCTATGAGCTCAGTGCTGTGTGGGTCAACGGGCATTTTCTTGGCCAACGCCCTTACGGATACGTTCCATTTTTCTACGACCTCACGCCCCACGTAGCGCTCGGGGACGAGAACGTGATCGCGGTGAAAGTCGACAACTCACGCCAGACCAATTGCCGCTGGTATTCAGGGTCGGGCATCTACCGCCACACGTGGCTGTTGTCTACGAACAAAGTCCACGTCGCCCATTGGGGGACATTCGTCAGTTCATCTCGAGTATCGAAACAGGCAGCGGCGCTTCGCATCAGTACGAGGATTAGCAATGAAAGTGAGAGTCCAGCCGGCTGCACGCTCGTCACCAGCATTATTGACGGCAATGGAAATGTGGTCGACAGCGCCGAGGCTAGCCAGGACATTGCCACCGGTCAGGAATACGAATTCCTACAGGAAATAAAGGTGAACCTTCCACACCTTTGGTCGGTCAACGATCCGTATTTGTACAGAGCCCACAGCACGGTGCGGACCGGAGGCCGGACCTCGGATGAATACGATACGCCGGTCGGCATTCGCGAGGCCGTTTTCGATGCCGATAGCGGATTCTTGTTGAACGGCGAACGCGTGAAGCTCAACGGAGTTTGTCTCCATCACGACGGCGGCAGCGTGGGCGCCGCGGTTCCGGAGAGGATCTGGGAGCGGCGACTGGAGATTCTTAAGGAGATGGGGTGCAATGCCATCCGCACCAGCCATAACCCCTTCGCAGCAGAATTTCTGGATTTATGCGACAGGATGGGATTCCTTGTAATGAACGAGGCTTTCGACGAGTGGAAGGTGCCGAAGGGCCAGATTGGTCCCAACGGGTACGCCAAATACTTCGACGAATGGTACGAACGCGACGTTCAAAACCTTGTGCGGCGCGATCGCAATCATCCTTGTGTGGTGCTCTGGAGCGCTGGTAACGAAATCGGAGATCAGGGTAGTCCGCAGGGCGCGGAGACTCTGCAACAATTGCTCAAGGTTTTTAACACGGAGGACCCCACCCGGATGGTGACTGCGGGCTGCGATCACATTCACTCGGAACCTGCGTCGGAGGCCGCGCGGCCAGAGTTTCTCGCTCTTCTTGATGTTGTGGGCTACAACTATGTGGACCGATGGCGGGACCGAAAAGAAAAGTATTACAGCATCGACCGACACGCCTTTCCGCGAAGGCGCTTCGTTGGGACTGAGAGCGAGGCGATGGGCGGTGTCCGCGGCGAGTACCCCGAACTGTTCGCCGCGAGTGCCCCTGTGGCAGGCTTCTTCCAGTTCTTGGGCGGAAGAAACGTCGATGTGGAGCAACTGTGGAAGTTTGTCAGCACTTATGACTACGTTGCTGGCGACTTTATGTGGACGGGTATCGATCACTTGGGCGAGGCACGATGGCCCATGAAAAGCTCGTCCTCGGGCGTGATCGACACCTGCGGCTTCAAGAAGGACGGCTATTACTTCTATCAGAGCCAGTGGACAGACAAGCCAGTCCTGCACCTGTTTCCCCATTGGAACTGGAAGGGGAAGGAGGGTCAGATCATCCCGGTGACCTGTTTTACAAATTGCGATACGGTCGAGTTGTTCCTCAACGGCCGGTCACTTGGAGTGAAAGGGTACGAGTTCCCTCGCCTCGGCATGGAGGTCAGGTGGGGCAACCTGCCGGATCGCGCAAAAGTCTTACGGACGACTGCTGACTTGCACTTGTCGTGGGACGTACTCTACGAACCCGGAGCGCTGAAGGCGGTTGGGACTAAAGACGGGAAGATCTTTGCAACAGATGAGGTTTACACGACGGGAGATCCGGCGTCGATCGGCTTGTCGTCCGATCGGGCGTCCATTGGGACAGATCCAAGCGATGTGGCTCACGTCACAGTCCATATCTTGGACCAGAATGGCCGAGTGGTGCCCATCGCGGATAATGAAATTGCTTTCGAGATCGAAGGTGCAGGATCACTGCTTGCAACAGACAATGGAAACCCGGCGAGTCTCGAAGACTACAAATCGAATCGGCGCAGGGCTTTCAACGGATTGTGTCTCGCCATCGTGAAGTCGAATGGCAAAACGGGTGAAATTCAGGTCAGCGCTGTTTCGCCGGGACTCCAGGCAGCCCGTGTGAGTATAGGGACCAAGGTGTGAATGCTGATACGGTTCGATCGATTCAAGCGACCGATAATCGCGCTGAGGAGATTCAAGAATGGGCCTGACCAGCATTGACTGGGTCATCATGGCGGTGTATGCCGTCTTTGTTCTTGGGATCGGTGTAGCGCTCAAACGCTACATGAAGACCAGCACCGACTTTTTTCTTGCTGGCCGTTCGATTCCGGCGTGGGTTTGCGGCCTGGCTTTTATCTCGGCGAACCTGGGAGCGCAGGAAGTGATCGGCATGGGCGCCTCTGGCGCCAAGTACGGCATTGCCACCAGCCACTTCTATTGGATCGGCGCCATTCCGGCGATGGTATTCGTTGGCATCTTCATGATGCCGTTCTATTACGGATCGCGTGCCCGGTCGGTGCCGGAATACCTGCGGCTGCGTTTCGATGAAAAGACTCGCGGGCTTAACGCCATCTCTTTTGCCACGATGACGATTTTTTCGTCTGGCATTTCCGTGTACGCCATGGCGAAACTCATGCAGACTCTGCATATTCTCGATTCTCCCCTCAAGAAAATGGGCCTGCCGTTGTCGGCGGGTTTTCATATCAGCGTGATCATTTCGGCGATCGTCGTGCTGGTCTATATCTTGCTCGGAGGACTGGTCAGCGCAATCTACAACGAGGTGCTTCAATTTTTTCTGATCGTGGCCGGCTTTCTGCCTCTGGTTCTTTTGGGTCTGAAAGATGTCGGAGGGTGGAGCGGAATCAAGCAACAACTTCCGACAGCCTACACCCACTCCTGGCAAGGGATGAGTAATCCACACACCAACCCGCTGGGCGTTGAGTGGTTTGGTCTGGTGATGGGACTGGGCTTTGTTTCCTCCTTTGGTTATTGGTGCACGGATTTCTTGGTGGTGCAGCGTGCGATGGCCGCAGAATCCATGAGCGCAGCCCGCCGGACGCCATTAATCGCCGCTATTCCAAAGATGGTGTTTCCGTTCCTCGTCGTTCTTCCCGGATTAATTGCGATCTCACTCCCCGCACAACGCGCTAGTCTTCTCCCAAGTGCTCACGGGACGGACACGATGAAGGGCGAGATGGCAGTAAGCGGCCAGGGCCTCATTCCTCCGAAGATAAATGAAACCACCGGGCAGCCGATGCTGGACGCGAACGGTAAGCCTCTGCTTGACTATGATCTCGCTGTCCCTAACATGCTCGTGCACTATCTTCCCACTGGGTTGCTAGGCTTGGGCATAACGGCGCTGCTCGCCAGCTTCATGTCCGGCATGGCGGGTAACGTGACGGCATTCAATACCGTCTGGACGTACGATATTTACCAAGCCTACATCCGCAAAGGCGCGAGCGATCAGCACTATCTCTGGGTAGGTCGAATGGCGACTGTATTTGGAATTGCACTTTCGGTTGCTGCCGCCTACGCCGCTACTCACTTCAACAACATCATGGATTTTCTGCAACTTGTGTTCGCTTTCGTGAATGCTCCTCTGTTCGCGACGTTTCTGCTGGGAATGTTCTGGAAGCGCACAACCGGGCACGCCGCGTTCGGAGGGTTACTATCAGGCACACTTGCGGCAGCCGTTCACCACGGGCTGACACTTCCGGCGGGGGCGGTCGCTGGGATCAAAGGAGGTTGGCTCGCAACTGTGCACGTTTATCCCAGCGAGATGGCTCAGAACTTCTGGACAGCCATCTGGGCGTGGTCTGTTTGTATCGTGGTCACCATTCTAATAAGCCTGGTAACCCAACCTCGCAGAGAAGAGGAACTCGTTGGACTGGTCTATTCTTTGACGCCGCGGATTTCCGAAGGTCATTCACCGTGGTATAAGAGGCCGGAAGCATTAGCGATTTTGGTCGTTGTGTTGGCTTTGATACTAAACATTATTTTCTGGTAGGAGCTGCAATGGGACTGGACATTCGTTTGCCGATCGGCCTGCTCTTCAGCGTGATTGGCTTATTGCTGGTGGGATTTGGCGTTTTCGCTGACAAGGTGATCTACCAACGCTCGCTCGGGCTCAATGTGAATCTGGTTTGGGGGGCGGTATTGTTCGTCTTCGGGCTGATCATGCTGCTGCTGGGAAGGCGATCGAGTGCGAGTCATCCGCGCGCCGGATCGTCTCCAGACGGCGGGCGCCCGGCGGGTGGGCAACGATAGCTTCCCTTCCGCGACGATGAAGAAGAGTAAACGATGCGCGCTCGGGCCGACTTCAAATCATCCTGCGCTGCCTCGTCCCAACATCTCCCCGAATTTTGTCGCGATCACGACTTTTTTGCGTTGCTCACGGGTCAATCTGCATAAAAAACCGCCGAGTCTCGCTTCACTGAATACATTAGGAAGGAGCTGTGTCGAAATAGCGAATCCCAAGCTCGAATGCATGTTCCAGGAAACTGAACGCCTCCTCTTCCGTGGGAACTTCGGAGGCCACGAATCCCCAAGGTCGTCTGATTCCAAATGAGTCCACAACCCAGAGCTATTCGATACCTCTTCGAGGGCATATTTTAGCGGCACCTGCACTACCTGCCGGGGAAGGCCCCTCCATTTCCATCGTAGCATCCTGAATAAGCGCATCTCGGCCCTTCGATCCGATCGCTCCATGTTGCGCGGCTGGTGGCCCGTCAAACGAATTGCGCGACCGAATGCCAACTTTCTGTATCTAAACAGCTTCATCCAGCAGCCTCTCCCGGGGAATGCCGAAGTGTGGCATCATCTTCTTTATCTCTTGGCCGGCAAGCTTGCCTGGCAGTTTTCCTGGAATCGGGACCGAGCATGGCGAAACCAATCTTACTGAGCGTGGATGACGACTCTGATGTTTTGCGGGCGATCGAGCGCGATCTGCGCTCGCAGTATGGCGCGGAATACCGGGTGATCGGCAGCGATTCGCCCGAGGGGGCACTTGAGCTGCTGAAGCAGTTGAAGGTGCGCAATGACAGCGTGGCCTTGCTGCTCGCAGACCAGCGCATGCCCCGGATGGACGGCGTCGAGTTTCTGCGGCAGGCCATGGGAATTTTTCCGATGGCGAAGCGGGCATTGCTGACCGCTTATGCGGACACGAATGCCGCGATCAGCGCGATCAATCAGGCCAGCATCAATTTTTTCTTCCTGAAGCCGTGGGATCCTCCAGCGGAGCACCTGTATCCGCAACTTGATGATCTGCTCGATGACTGGCAGGCTTCGTACCGTCCAACCTTTCAAGGGATCCGGGTGCTGGGCACTCGCTGGTCGCCGCGCTCGTATGAGTTGCGGGACTTTCTGGCACGCAACCGCGTTCCGTATCAGTGGACGGACGTGGAGCTTTCCGCGAATGATCCAGAGACCAAACAACTTCTGGAAGTTTTGGGGCCGGAGGCGGCGAATCTGCCGGTGGTGCTGTTTCCCGACGGGACGAAGCTGCTGGAGGGCGCGCCTGCGGAGGTCGCACAGAAAGTTGGGTTGCGTACGCGGGCTCAAACTGACTTCTACGACCTGGCGATTGTCGGAGGAGGTCCGGCCGGTTTGGCGGCCGCGGTTTATGGGGCCTCCGAAGGTTTGCATACGGTGATGATTGAGCGGGAAGCGCCCGGCGGCCAGGCGGGAATGAGTTCCCGCATCGAGAACTATCTGGGATTTCCGACCGGGCTGAGTGGAGCTGATCTGGCGCGGCGGGCGGTGGTGCAAGCGCAGCGCTTCGGAGTGGAAATTCTTGCGCAGGAAGTGGTTGGCGTCCGCGCAGAGGGGCCTTACCGGATTATCAAGATGGTGGATGGAAACGAGATCTCCTGTCACGCGCTGATGATTGCGACTGGTGTGCAGTGGAGACGGCTGGAAGCTCCAGGCGTCGACCGCTTGCAGGGTGCGGGAATTTATTACGGCGGCGGTGCAACTGAGGCTTTGTCCTGCAAGGGTGAGATCGTCTATGTGGTCGGCGGGGCGAACTCGGCGGGTCAAGCGGCGATGAACTTCGCGAAATACGCGGAGCGGGTCATCATTCTGGTGCGCGGCGAATCGCTTTCCAGCACAATGTCGCAATATTTAATCGACCAGGTTAAGGAGACGCCCAACATTCAGCTTTGGACACATGCGAGCCTGTCTGAAGCGCACGGCGAGACGCATCTGGAGGAAATTTCTGTGCTGTGCTCTGATACCGGCAAGATTGAGCGGGTGCCGGCGAGTGCGATGTTTATTTTTATTGGCGCGCTGCCACAGACGGACTGGCTGGCGAGCATCGTGGAGCGGGATGAGCGCGGTTTTCTGCTGACCGGTCCCGATCTTATGCGGGACGGGCAGCGTCCGAAGGGATGGGCGCCGGACCGCGATCCATTTCTGCTCGAGACCAATGTTCCCGGCATCTTTGCCGTGGGCGATGTGCGGCACGGTTCAATAAAACGCGTGGCTTCCGGAGTGGGTGAAGGATCAGTTGGAGTGCAGTTCATTCATCAATACTTGAGCAAGGTCTAAATGGTCGATAAATCTGAACTACGTCGTGTGCAGGAATTCGCTGATTTGCCGGATGATCAGCTCGACTGGTTCCTCAGCCGGGCACAGGAGTTGCACCTCAAGGCGGGTGATGTGTATGCGCGGCAGGGGGATCCGGCGGATACGATGTTTGTGATTCTTGAAGGACATCTTCAGGGGCGGGGCGAACTTGGAGGCGAAACGTTCGTGTTCGATCTGGAGCCGGGCGACGTTACCGGGGTGCTGCCGTTTTCGAGAATGAAGCAGTTCACGGTGAGCGGGCGAGCAATCACAGATAGCCGCGCGCTGCGATTTCCGGCTTCGTTGTTTCCGGAACTGGTGCAGAAAATGCCTGTGCTCACCCAGCGGCTGGTGGGATTGATGTCGGATCGAATCCGTGAGACTACCCGCCTCGAACAACAGCGCGACCGGTTGGCTTCCCTGGGCAAGCTATCGGCGGGACTGGCGCATGAACTCAACAATCCGGCTTCGGCTGCGAAACGCGCGGCGAGCCAACTGCGCGAGACTCTAAAGAAGATCAGGGACGCGAGTCTCGAGCTGGGTAGGCGCGATCTTTCTCTCGCACAGAAATCGGAAATCGAAAAACTGGAAATTTCGTTCACAGTGCCGGATGTTGTTCCGCCGGATCCGTTGACCATCAGCGACCTGGAGGACCAGATCGATTCCCTGCTCCGCAGTCATGGACAAAACGACTTGTGGATGCTGGCGGCCGGCCTGGCGCGGCGGAACATCAAGCCGGAGACGGTTGAATCGTTGTTCGCGATCCTCGATGCAGAGACGGCTCGGGCTGCGCTAGTTCGCATCGCCGCATCGGTGGAGATCGCAAGTCTATTGCACGAAATCGAGAGCAGCACTTCGCGGATATCGGATTTGGTGGGCGCCATCAAGGAATACACCCACATGGACCAGGCGCCGGTTTTAAACGTGGACGTGGTAAAGAGTCTGGAAACTACGCTCACGATTCTGAATCACAAGTTGAAGCAAGGTGTGGCGGTGCAGCGCGATTACAAGGGCGTTCCGCTGTTGGTGAATTCATTTGGCAGCGAGCTGAATCAGGTGTGGACCAACATTATTGACAACGCGATTGACTCGATGCATGGAAAAGGCGAGCTGCGCATCCGAACCTACAGTGATGACGGTTGCGCCGTGGTTGAGATCACCGATAACGGTCCTGGGATTCCCGAGGAGGTGCAACCCCACATCTTCGAACCTTTTTTCACCACCAAAGGAGTGGGGGAAGGCACCGGGCTTGGCCTGGACACGGTGCAGCGAATTGTGAAGAAGCACCGGGGAAATATTCAGGTTACCTCAAAGCCTGGTGAGACGCGGTTTCAAGTCTGGCTGCCGTTGGCCGGAACTGCGGCATAAGACGTTACTTCTCCGAATGGCGACGACGTCGGCGAGAAAATCGGCTCCCCTAAGGTAACTTTCGCAGTTTCCCCGCCGGACGTAGCCTGAAGAAGTTGAAATCCCAGGGATATAAACGAATACGGAAAATGACGTGCGCCGCCGTCCTTGCACTTCTCGCGTGCGGCATAAGTAGGACTGGGCAAGTGGTGTTGGCGCAAGACGCGCCCGCGCTTTCCGTGGTGCCCACTAAGGCAACTATCTTGGTAGGCGAGACGCGTACGTTCCGCGCTGTGGGCAAGGATGGACGCTTGCGGCACGATGTGCGCTGGGTTGTTTCTCCCGAACAGGCTGCCAAACTCACTGTGGCTGGCGATGAAGCGACCCTGCGGGCGGAGGAACCGACTGCAACGGTGGTTCTGACTGCTTCTGCCGAAGGCGATTCCTCTGAAGCCAGCATCGAGATTCGTTCCGGCTCTTCCTTGCCCACCGGAACGATAATGTGGTCCGTGAGCCCCCTACCCGGATGCAAGAGTATGAAAATGACCCAAGCGGTGCCGAGTGCAACCGGACCTGACATTTACGACGAGGAGTCGTGTCCTGATGGTAGCTATGTTCGCGCACTCACCGCTGATGGGCGCGAACTGTGGCGCAGAAAGCTCGGCGGCGCGTCGGCTCCCATGGCGCCTGGTCTCGAGCGGAAAGAAGAAAGCCAACCCGCGGAGCATATTAGCTTGAGTACTCGGTCCGTGTGCGACGAGATCTCTTCCGGAATGACCAAAGATGGCGTCTCCAAGCTCGCGCAAGACCGTAACCTTCGACTGGGCGAGAAAGAGCGGGAGAGTAATAGCTGGGTGTTCGAAGAGCATAACCTCCGCTGCACGATCTGGTTTGGCGAAGCCGGAACCGTGGTAAAGAACAAGAAGATCTTCATTAGCGACTAGCGAGGCAAAAGGAATTGCTGCGTGGAACGCAGTCCGTCGGCTTTTTCTCTCCTCCCCTTTAGCACCGCCTAGCGTTGAGAAATCCCGACAGCACGGAGACGTGCGTTTAAAGTACTCCGACGTCACTTGCCGGTGCGCCAATCCCACGCGGGTTTGCCTTTATCGTCGCGGAACATAAGGGTGTCGGAGCCTTTTACGAGCTCGCGCACGAGGATTATGTCGGACGTGTCCTGCTTGACTTTAGAACCGGTAACGGCAATCTCGTCACCCTTGGTGAAGGTGATTCCCATCTGCTCCTGGAACGGTTTGGGGCAGAGGTAGATGTGGATCTTGTCGTCTCCGCTCTTCAGGACAAGTTCGGTGAAGTCTTTCCTGGTTCCGAAAGAGAGAAGGTTTACTTCGTCCACTATCCCTTTGGTTTTTGTCTCGGTATGAAGGTCGTACGTTGGAGGGTTGCCGTCTTTTTGTTCCGCCTTTTGCGCGAGCGCTGGCGCGATGCACAAAAGTAGAAGTAAGGAGGTGCAGAAAAGCGCCTCGGTAGCATGGCGCGGTGGGATGGCGATTTCGCGACGGTGCGGCATGGTTCGTCCTCGAGTTGCCTGACAGTTTCGCTAACGATTAGGCCGCCGACTCAGTCGCTCTTTGTTCTATAGAAAGACAGGAGGATCGTACACCCTCGCACCGCAGACGCCAATAGCATCGCGGGATTCAGCGATGGCATTCCTGTGCTCCGGTTTCTTAGACAGCTCTCAGGTTGTGACAGCGTGGTATGGCCCTTCCGTTTTTCATCCGAATTCCGAATCTGCCGATAGAACCAATATCTAAGGACACGAGAATCGGAAGGGTTGCTGGCGATGACCAAGATTCTGCTAGTGGACGACAGCAAGTTTCTGAGACTCGCCGCGGAGCGCGCGCTGGCGCGCGCCGGCTATGAGGTGATCAGCGCGACCGATGGTGAAAAAGCTCTACGCATGGCGCAAGAGGAATTGCCGGATCTGATTCTGATGGACATATTGCTGCCGAAGATGAGCGGCCGGGATGTTCTCGTCGCGTTGAAGAAAGACCCGTCAACGCAGGCGATCCCAGTGGTGGTGATGACGGGCCTATCTCAAAGGAATGCAGCCCGGTTGCAGGAAGATGGAGCTATCGCGTTCCTGGAAAAGTCTGCCCTCGATTTGGACAAAGGATCTGAGAAGCTATTGGACGCGGTGCAGGAGATTCTCAAGAAGCTTCCCGAACGCACGCGAACCACCACGGCATAGATTCCCGCGGCGGCCACGTCTACCGGTTCATCGGATCCGGTTCACCAGGCCCAGTTGCTTTCGAGACGTCCTCATTCACGGGATCGGGACGATTGCCCTTCTAGCCTTCTATTTGTTTCTTTTTCCTTGACAAACCCCAATAAACGAAAGTAACAATAATCATTCGTAATATCCCAGCCGTTGTTACGCGCGGAGGGTCCGATTCTCAAGGCGGCAAACCCAGAATTCCATCAGGAGGCCTTTCAATGCTTAATCGCTTTCACCGCAGCACGCAACCTCTATTGAAGCGTGAATTGATGCGCGCTCCGTTTCTATTTCTTTACTGCTCGCTCGCGCTTTGCTGTTGTGCGCAGGCACAAACCTATTACGTTGCCAAGAACGGCAGTGACTCCAATAACGGCAGTGCGAGCGCGCCCTGGCTCACCATCGGCCACGCAGCGCTCGAAGCAACGGCAGGCAGCACCGTCTATGTGGGAGCTGGAACCTACAGCGAGAGCGTGTTGTTCGCCAACTCAGGAACGTCCTCGGCTCCCATTGTGTTCAACGGACAGGGCGTTGCCATCGTGGATGGGACAAGCGTAGCCTGCTGCACCACTGCTAGTTTCGAAACTAGCAATGGGTTTCTTTGTTGCAATACGCAAGGGCTGTTTACGATTGGCGCAGCGAGCGGGGTGAGCTACCTGACCATTGAAGGGTTCACCGTCCAAAACTACAAGACTTCGAAGAAGGCAGATGTTCCCGCCGGAATTCTTGTTGCCGGCAGCGGAAGCGGCATCAACATACTCAATAACACGGTTAAGAACATTCAAACCACAGCGGGGAGGGATGGGAACGCTTATGGCATAGGCGTTTTCGGTACCAGTTCCACTCCGCTCAGCTTAACTGTCAGTGGCAACACGGTGACGGGATGCCTTACTGGGGAAAGCGAGACGACCACCTATAACGGCAACGTGCAGAACTTTGTCGTCTCGAACAATACGATCTATGACAATGACAATATTGGCATGGATGCAATTGGCTTCGAGGGAGTCGGTCCGACGGGCTACGATCAGGCCAAGAACGGAGACGTCTACGGCAACCTTATCTACAACAACAGCGCCTTCAAAAACCCTGGAGAAGGCAATGAATACGATGAGGATGGCCTGTACTGCGATGGCTGCACGGAGGTGACGTTCGAGCGCAACACGCTGTACGGCAACGATCTGAATATCGAGGCCGCCAGCGAAACCGCTGGGGAAGTCTCGAGCAACGTGATTATCCGAAACAACCTCTCCTACGCCGCAAATTCGTGCGGCGTTTCCGTGGGTGGATATGCCAAGACCGGAACGGGCGGAAGCACCAACGTCACCATTGTGAACAACAGTCTTTACGACAATGACACGCAAAAGACCGGCAGTGGCGAGTTCCAGATCCAGTACCGCGCCACCGGTATTGTGTTCGAGAACAATATTGTCTATGCCGGTGCGCAGGGCCTGTTCATTCACGGTTTCACGACGGGCAGCAGCGTTACTTCAAACTACAACGACTTCTACACGACGAGCTCGACTACCACTTTTGAGTTGAACAACAAAAGCTACTCTTCGTTCGCATCGTACAAGTCAGCGACCGGACAGGACGCGAATTCGGTGTTCGCAAATCCCGACTATCTGACCGTACCCACATGCACGTCGACCGTAGAGAGCGGGCCTCCGACGCCGATCACCACCTGCTCGCCCACGCCGAACTTTGACATCCCGACCACTTCCCCGGCTGAGAACACGGGCAACGTCAGCCTGGGTTCGGCCGATTTCGGCACGGTGGACTTCAACGGCAATCCGCGGGTCAATGCCAATGGGCAAATCAACATGGGAGCCTTTGAGCAATGACAAGTGGGTTGATCGGTTGGTAGATCACTAGGTTCAACCGGGGCACGCGGCCTGCCTGCGTGCCCGTTTTGTTTGCGCGGAAGCATCGGCAACGGGGATACTGAGACATGCGCTTCCTGTGTCTTGCGGGTCTGATCTATCTCCTGCTCGCCCGCCTGACCTATGGGCAAGGTGTGTCACCGGCTACAGTTCCAGCCGGAGAAGCGCCGGTGACGGTTGTCGCCCCCGACGATCCGGTAATCACGGTGAATGATTTCTGCGGTGAACCGGCTCCGCCGCCGGGCAACGGCTGCAAAACCGTGATTACTCGAGCACAATTTGAAAAGCTCTGTGAAGCGCTACAGCCGGGTATGTCGTTGTCTCTTCGGCTCAATGTAGCAAACGCTTATGCACGCAATCTGAGAATGTCGGCGGCGGCGGAAAAACTCGGCCTCGACAAAACGCCCGCGTTCGAAGAAGAGATGCGCTATGCGCGCATGCAACTGCTTTCTCAAGATCTGAGCCGCGCTTTGCAAGCTGACGCCAACAACATCACCGACGCCGATCTTGAGAACTACTATAAAAAGAACGGGGCCTCCTTTGAGGAAGCCACTCTGGCGCGGATTTTCGTCCCCCGCACAAAGGAAGGCGGAGCTGCGCACGGGGATGGTGAAGACGCGCAGACCAAGGCTGATGAAGACGCGATGACGAAGGTCGCCGCCGATCTCCGGGCGCGCGCGGTTCAGGGCGAAGATCCCGACAAGTTGCAAGTCGAGGCCTACACGGAAGCTGGAATTCCGCGAACCAGTTCCAACACGAAGATGGAGAAGGTGCGCCGCGACGCGCTGCCTCCGCAGCACGAGGCGGTGATGGATCTGAAGCCGGGAGAAGTTTCCGAGGTATTCTCCGACCCGGGGGGCGCTCACTTCATTTACAAAATGATCAGCAAGCACACGTTGACGCTGGACGACGCGAAAACCGAGATCCGTACGGCAATTTCCAGCCAGCGCTATCGCGACGGCATGAAGAGCTTTCAGGGCGACGTCGTGTTTAGCGATGCTTACTTCAATCCCCCTGGCAAGCCGGTCCCAGAGCCGCAGCGAAATCGGCGAGAGAGAAGAAAAAAGCCACCGACCTCAGCAGAGAAAGACCACGACTAGTTAGGTCTATGTAAATAAACCACTTACAGGATGGAACCTAAAATGGTTGCGCGGAGTCTATCTGACTAGAGTGTGCGCCAGTAACATGCGAAAGTGACCTCTAATCCGTAAACCGGTGGTGACGGGCGATTTTTCGGTTGGGGATGAGGTGGGAAATTCTATAATCATCTTTATAGTCACGCAGTACGCGAAGTAAGGCGGGAGTGACCACCTTGGGAGATCTGGCGAGCGCAATCGGAGCACGGGCCCAGGAAGCGGCAATTGTCGCGGACCTGAAGGCCGGATCGGAAGAGGCCTACGCTTGGCTGATCGGTGAATTTCAACGACCAGTGTATGGGTTGGTGTACCGCATGGTGAGCGATCCGACGGACGCGGCGGATACCACGCAGGACGTTTTCCTGAAAGTGTTCCGCGGGATGAAGAGCTTCCATGGCCAATCGAGTTTGAAGACCTGGATTTACCGGATTGCATTGCATGAAGCGGCGAACCGGAAGCGGTGGTGGTTCCGGCACAAAGCGCACGAGACTTCGATCGAACCGGTGGAGTCGGACGGACTGGCGAACGGGGATGGGTCGATGCAAAATATGGCGATGCAAAACGCGCTGACCGACCGTAATGATTCGCCGTTCGACAGCGTGGCGCACCGGGAAGTGCAGAAGCGGGTGGATGCGGAGTTGCGGCAGGTGGCGGAGCCGTACCGGACGGCGCTGATTCTGCGCGATCTGGAAGAAATGTCCTATGAGGAAATCGCCGAGGTTCTGCAGCTTTCGCTCGGAACTGTGAAATCGAGAATCACGCGGGGGCGGCAGGCGTTGAAGCAGCGGCTGGCTCCCTATGTGCGCGAGGTGGGGGCAGAATGGGGACTTACTGCTCCTGATGACGGGGAAGAAGAAGAGAGAAGTTTGCGGTCCCAAAGGTTGCAGGACCAGGTTGCTGGAGGGGGAAGAAGGGTCGAGGTGATGCCATGAGGTACGTGGCCATGAATCCGGGTTCGCCGAAGGTGGGGATGAAGTGTGCGGACGTGAAGGGATTGCTGTCTCCGTATTTGGATGGAGTGGTGACCGGGACCGAGATGCAGGGGTTGCAGGCGCATCTGGAGGTATGTTCGGGGTGCGCGCAGGAATACCGGATGCTGCGGCAGACGCAGCAGTTACTGATGAGTGTGAGGCGTGTGCAGCAGCCGGCGGATCTTGGGCTGAAGCTGCGGCTGGCTATTTCGCGGGAGGCGGCGGAGGGACGGCGTCCGCGGTACGAAGGCTTGCGCATGCGCATGGAAAATGCGGTGAACGCGTTTATGGTGCCGGCTACGGCCGGCCTGGTTTGTGCCTTGCTGATTTTTGGTTTAGTGACTGCCATTCTGGCGATGCCGGGAGAGGTGCAAGCGAATAATCAAGATGTGCCGCTGGTGCTGAATACTGGTCCGGAGCTGCAGCAGAGCGCCTTTGGCACGACGCTGAGTTCAATGAATACAGATTCGCTGGTAATTGAGGCACATGTAGATTCGCGCGGGCGAGTAGACGATTACAAGATCCTCTCGGATCCCGGGGAATCTCAGGAGTTGCTGCCGCAAGTGAAGAGGATGCTCATCTTTACGACGTTCCGTCCGGCGATGTCGATGGGACGGCCGATCTCATCGCGGGCGGTGTTGTCGTTCTCGAGGATTAGCGTGCGAGGGTAGGTGAAGTGGTTTCCGGTTTTCTGGCCCTCGCGCTACGTGCGAAAATTCCCTTCAGCCACTCTTTGCTGCGTGTTCGCTAGACCCCCTGAGGGTTTGACCCTTCGCGCGGAAGTCCTTACACTTGAAGGTGTTCTCCGCTTGGTACACCGGTAATCCCTTGGAGGGTTTCCTGAGTCTGCGATTGCGCAGCCTGTGGTTTGCGGCCCTGTTGGCGCTGCTGGCGCCGTTGTGCGCCGGGCAGGACCCGGTTCCGCTTCCGCAAAAACCGCCTCCGCAGAACCCCGCTCCGCAAGGGCAAGCTGCGCAAGACCAACCGGCGGCGCCAGACCAGTCTTCGCAAGGGCAGTCATCTTCCAAAGATCAGCCCACTTCGGAGGAAGATGTTCCGACGAAGCCGCCAGCTACAATTCAGCCTCCGCAGGGCCAGACTCCGGCGAAACCGGCCCCGCAAAATCGAGCGCCGCAGAATCAGGTTCCGCAGAATCAATCTTTGATCGAGCTGGACAGCAACGAGACGATTTTTTCGATGCTGGCGGCGCTCAACACCTGTGGCTACGATCAGGATTTGACCATCTCAGACGCGGTCCGGAGCAACGTGCGGGCGGATCTGCAGAAAAATCTGCTGAATTCGCCGGAGGCCGAGTCAGCGCGCTCGGCGCTGTGCGAGTTCTACCAAGGCCACGTGGCGTCGAACGACCCGAACCGCAACCTGTCGCAATACATCTCATTGGCGTTGTATGTGGACGGACCGCCGCATTTTCTGCCGCGAACGAAGGAGGAGGATCTGCCCCCAGATGCCTCCGCGATTGCGCTTTTCGGAAAGCTGCTCGAGCCCTTTTACGAGAAGGCCGGGTTGCATTCGATCTGGGAGCGGCACCGCAATGATTACGCGGCGGCCATGAAACGCTACCACGAACCACTGCAAAAGATGGTGTTCGATACAGAGATTTATCTGAAGCTGCCTTCGTCGCAATATCTGGGGCGGAGGTTCACGATTTATCTGGACTTCATGGGTTCTCCGAACGAGACGGATGCGCGAAATTACGGGCCGGATTATTACGTGGTCGTGTTCCCCGCTCCGAACGCGCCTTCAGGAGAAGCGCCGAAGTCGGCGCTGAAGATGGAACAGATTCGGCATACGTTTCTGCACTACGAACTGGATCCGCTGGCGGAGAAGCACTACAGCTCGATCAAGCGGCTGGAACCGCTGCTGCAGTCGGTGAAGCGCGCGCCGCTGGAAGAGAGTTTCAAGACCGACATCTCGCTGCTGGTGACGGAATGCTTGATACGAGCCATCGAGATTCGCACAGCGGGAGGCAAGCAGCCGGCGCAGGAGGCAATGCGCGCGCAGGCCGTGGATGACGCGGTGAAACAAGGATACATTCTGACGAAATACTTTTACGACGCGGTGGTGGCGTTTGAGAAAGATCCCACAGGCATTCGAGCAGCGTACGGCGATTTAATAGCGAACCTGGACCTGGGCAAAGAAGAGAAAGCCGCGGCGGCAGTGCAGTTTGCCAGCGCGACGTCGCCGGAGCTGGTGCAGCTGTCGCGTCCGGAAGATCGGCGGATGCTGATAACGGCGGAAAAGCGGCTGTCCGCAGGCGATCCTAAAGGAGCGCAGGAACTGGCGCAGCAGGCGCTCGATAGGAAGATCGGCGACCAGGGCCGCGCGCTGTTCATTCTGGCGGAAGTGGCTGTGGCCAACAAGAACCGGGACGGAGCGCAGGATAACTTCCAGAAGGCGATTGCGGCGACGCAGGATCCCAAGGTGGTGGGATGGTCGCATGTGTATTTGGGTAGGATTCTGGATATGAAAGAGGATCGGGAGGCCGCGTTGCAGGAGTACCGGGCGGCCCTGAACGCGGGGGGAGGATTACCGGAGGTCAAGGCGGCGGCAGAGCGGGGGTTGCAGCAGGCATATGAGCCCCCGGCGAAACCACAGTAGTGTGGGCCTCGCGATTACAATTCGAGTACGGTTACAATGCGACCGGTGGACCGGGGTTGCAGAAAATTGGAAGTGGCGAGTTTTGAATCAGGCGGCACAAGCCAAGGAGAAAGCATGAAGCGAGCAGCGATCATTACCGCAGTGCTGGGAATATCGGTCTGGGGTTTCGCGGCGAACGGGTTTGCGCAGAGCAGCGACAAGCCTGCGGCGCAGAACGCGCCGGCCGGACAAACGGCGGGACAGGCCGCAGCGCCGGCAGGCAAGCGTAAACCGATGGCCAAGACGCAAGAGGAGTTTGCGGCATATAACGCGGCGGTAGCATTGACCGACCCGGCGGCGCAGGAGAAGGCTGCCAACGATTTTGCCACGAAGTTTCCCGACAGCGAATTGCGGCAACTGCTTTACACGCAGGTGATGCACCGATACCAGCAGGCCAACAACGCCGACAAGATGATGGAGATGGCACAGAAAATCTTGAGCTTGGACGCGGACGATCCGGAGGCGCTGGTGAGCGTATCGCAATTGCTCGCCGAGCGGACGCGCGAAACTGACCTGGACAAGGATCAGCGTCTGGCGGAGGCGAGAAAGGATGCGCAGCGCGCGCTGGTCACGGTGGATACGGACGTTCCGACCGGTTACCCGCCCGAGCAACTAGAGGCGTTTAAGGGATACGTGCGTTCCGAGGCCTATGCGATTCTCGGGACGCTTGATTTCAACGCCAAAGCTTGGGCGAATGCGGAAGGGAATTTGAGGAAGTCGATTGATGCGTTCCCTCAGGAGCCGGATCCGATCGCGGTGTTCCGGCTTTCCGTGGCGTTGGACATGCAGAGTAAATATCCTGAAGCCATGAAATATGCCAATCAGGCGGTGAGCATGACCAAGGAAGGAACTCCCGCGGGCAAGGCTGCGCGGGATGAGAAGGACCGTCTGACGCAGTTGACTGGCGGCAGTAGTACTCCGGCGCCTGCGCCTCCGAAGAATTGATTCGGGACCTCCGGCGATACAATCATGAAAGAACGGGAAATCACCGCGCTGGAAACGGCGTTGAACTACCACTTCCGCCGCCGGGTGGTGATCGAGCAGGCCCTGACCCACAGCTCGCAAGCGCGGGAGCAGGAGGCCCAGCAGGCGGGAGAGAGCAAGTACAAGGTCAACGACAACGAACAGCTGGAGTTTCTGGGAGACGCGATTCTGGCGTTGGTGACCAGCGAGGAATTGTTCCAGCGCTTTCCGCAGTTTCGCGAGGGTGAACTCTCAAAATTGCGCGCCCATGTGGTGAGCGAGCGGCACCTGATCCGGGTGGCGCAGCGACTGGAGCTGGGACACTATCTGCGCCTGGGCCGGGGAGAGGAGAAAAGCGGCGGCCGCAGCAAGACGGCGTTGCTGGTGGACGCGCTAGAGGCGATTCTGGCGGCGATCTACCTGGATGGCGGAATGGAGCCGGTCCGCGAATTCATCTTGCGCGAAATTCTGGCGCCCGAACTGGAGCGGATGGAGCGCGAGGGCGGTACGCTGCCCATGACCGACTTCAAGTCGGCGCTGCAGGAAACCTTGCAGGGGCTGGGAATGGCCCAGCCTTCGTATGTGCTCGTGCAGGAAGCAGGACCGGAGCACAGCAAGACGTTTACGGTGGAAGTCCGTCTGAACAATAAGAGCGGTGAAGGCCGCGCGGAATTTGTGGGACGAGCGCAAGGTACAACGAAGAAGACAGCGGAGCAGGATGCGGCGCGGCAGTTGCTGTCCCATCTAGCGTCGCGATCGCAGTCGGCGGCAGCCAGAGCGGCGCGAGGGTCGAGGTCTGCAGATAAGTAGAGACGCTGGATAAGTGAGTGCATGAATCTCCCAGACGAAAATTTTGCAAGCGAAAATCCTTCGGGCGGAGTTTCTTCGAGCGAGCTGTCTTCCAGCCAACATGGCGGGGAGGAACCGTCGGCGGTCGATCACTCTCTGGAACGCCATTCTCTCGAGGCTCATTCCCTAGGGAATCAATCTCCGGAGGATCGTTCGCCCCACGATCAGCTATCGCTCGATAGTTTCTCGGGCAATCGAACGGCGGCGTCGGCAGCTGGAACGGACGTGACCAGCTCGATACAATCGCTGCTGGGAACCGTCGTGATCGCGGTGTTTGTGATCACCTTCATCGTGCAGGCGTTCCAGATTCCTTCTCCGTCAATGGAGAACACGCTGCTGGTGGGCGATTACCTGCTGGTGAACAAGCTGTGTTACGGCGAAGGCGGCGTGGGAGACTATTTCATGCCCTACCGCCAAGTGCAGCGTGGCGACATTGTGGTGTTTCACTATCCCGTAGACCCGGCACAGCATTTCGTGAAACGGGTGATTGGTTTGCCTGGCGATCGCGTACGGATGGTCAACAAGCAGGTGCTGGTGAATGGCGTGCCGTTGAAGGAACCGTACGCGCACTTCAGCCACCCCGCGGATGACGTGTTCCGGGATAATTTTCCGCGGCTGGATGTGATGTCGGGCCCCACGCCGGAATGGTGGCTGCAGTTACGCAAACTGGTCGAGGACGGACAATTGATTGTCCCCGAGGGGCATTATTTTGTGATGGGCGACAATCGCGACAATAGTTCTGACAGCCGTTACTGGGGATTTGTGCCGCGGGCCAATATTATTGGGCGCCCGCTGGTAATCTATTGGTCGGTGCAGGGGGCTGAGGGGGATGGAACGGCGCCGTCTTCGGTGAGTGCTAAACTGTACCACTTCGCCTACGTGGTAACGCACATCTTTCAGATTACGCGGTGGCACCGCACGCTACGGCTGGTGCGTTAAGACTGCCGGTTTGCGAAGGTGCACACTGCTGAAAAAACAAGACTGGACGGATTGAGCACATTGGCTAATAAAGGCAATAAAGAACAGAACGAGGCCGAAGAGAAACCGCGCGAGACTCCGGTAGAGTTTCTGTCGTCGCTGGCAGCTGTGCTGGTAACGGGATTGTTCATCATCACCTTTGTGGTGCAGGCGTTCGAGATCCCATCCAGTTCAATGGAGAACACACTGCTGATCGGGGATCACGTGTTTGTGAACCGCATCCAGTTTGCTCCGAGGACCTCGTGGGTGGGACCGCTGCTTCCCTATCGTACGGTGCGGCGCGGCGACATCGTTGTGTTTCTGCATCCTGATCCGCATGATGCGGGGCTTTATGTGGTCAAGCGGATCATGGGAGTGCCGGGAGACCGCATCCATCTGCGCAACGGCGTGGTCTATCGAAACGGGGAGGCGCTGACTGAGCCCTACATAGATCACGATCAGGAGAATTTGAACGATTCCTACCGCAACGACTTCCCCGCAGTGCCTCCGTCCGATGAGAATGGGGTGTATCCGAACTGGATCGACAGTCTGGCCTCGCACATCGAGGGAGGAGATCTGGTGGTGCCCCCCGGGCACTACTTCGCCATGGGCGATCACCGCGGCGTCAGCTTGGACAGCCGCTACTGGGGCTTCATTCCGCAGGAAAATGTGATTGGGCGTCCCATGTTTATCTACTGGTCATTTGATACCCCGGCCGACCAATACACCAAGACCGGAATGGCAGACCGGCTGGGATTTCTGGCGCATGTGGTGTTGCACTTCTTCGATGAGACGCGCTGGGCGCGAACGCTGAAAGTGGTACGGTGAAGCTTCTTTCTTCCAGGCGGCGGGCGGTGACCGTAGCAGTGGTGATTCTGCTGGCTCTATTCCTGGTACGCCCGGGCGGTGCCGGCCTGAAGGCCCGCATTGCAAATTCGATCAGTCTCGCGGTGGCGCGTCCCGTCGAGATTGGCGCGGTCCACCTTCGATTCCTGCCGCAGCCCGGGTTCGACCTGGAAAACCTGGTCATCCATGAAGATTCGGCATTCGGCGCAGAGCCCATGCTGCGTGCTCCGGAGGTGACGGCCGTGGTGCGGCTGACCTCACTGGTGCGCGGACGATTGGACATCTCCCGCCTGGAACTGACGGAGCCTAGCCTGAATCTGGTGCGGCTGGCGGACGGCCGCTGGAATTGGCAAGCGCTGCTGGAACGCTCGGAGCGCACACCGCTTGCCCCCACAGCGAAGTCGAAGTCGGAAGCGCGCCCTGGCTTTCCCTACATTGAAGCCAGCTCGGGGCGCATCAATTTCAAGGCAGGGCAGGAAAAAAAGCCTTACGCGCTCTTGAATGCGGACTTTGGGTTGTGGCAGGAATCAGAAAATACGTGGGGAGCGCGGCTGAAAGCAGAACCGCTGCGCACTGATATGAGTTTGAATGACGCCGGCCTGCTGCGGATGAACGGAACGTGGCGACGGGCTGGAAGCCTGCGTGAAACGCCGTTGCAGTTCAGCCTGGAGTGGGACCATGCGCAGTTGGGGCAACTCACGAAGCTGGTGTCAGGAAACGACAAGGGCTGGCGGGGAGAAGTCCGGTTGGACGCGACTTTGAGCGGCATCCCGGCGGCGATGCGCGTCGCAGCTGATGCCGCGATACAAGATTTCCGCCGCTACGACATTTCGAGCAGCGAGGGATTGCGTCTGGCGGCGCACTGCGACGGCCGGTACAGCTCAGTGCAAGCGATGCTGCATGAGATCTCGTGCAGCGCTCCGGTCGGCAACGGCACGATCACGCTGCATGGCGACGCCGGGCTGCCGGGAGTGCATCGCGTCGATTTGGCGATGAAGCTCGAAAACGTTCCCATGAGCGCCGTGGCGCAAGTCGCTCGACGCGCAAAAAAAAGTCTGCCGCCGGACTTGGTGTCTGCGGGAAATGTGGACGGCAATTTTACGGTGAAGGAAGAAGGAGCATTGCCAACGGGACCAGAGTTTCAGGGCCGGGGCGAGATTACCAACCTTCGTCTGCGGTCAGCAATCACAAAAGTGGAACTCGCTGCGGGGAGCATACCGTTTGTGCTGAGCCCGGGACAGGCCAAGGTTCGTGCGGATGCGCCGGGCAAGCTAGCTCACGTGCTCGACATTGATGGGTTGCCGGCTCCTGACGAGTTGCACGTTGCGTTCGGCCCTTTCCCGGTCGCGCTGGGACGTCCCTTGCCAGCGCAAGCTCTTGGCTGGGTAGGTCGGTCCGGTTATGGCTTGGCGATCCATGGAGATGGAGAGGTGTCGCGCACCTTGCGCCTCGCCGGCCTGCTGGGTTTGCCGGCAGTGAACGCCAGCGTGGAGGGCGCGGCTGAGATGAAGTTGCAGATCGCCGGATCGTGGGCGGGGAACATTTCTGGGAGTTCCTCCGGCTTTTCTTTGCCCCTAGTGACCGGGACGGTGCAACTGCACAACGTGCGCGCCGCGGTACGAGGACTAAATGCACCGGTAGAAATCTCATCGGCAGACTTGCAGCTTTTGCCACTTGAAACACGCTTGGAGAAGTTGAACGCACAGGCTGCGGATACGCGCTGGACGGGGTCTGTAGCTTTGCCGCGCAGTTGCGGAACGCCCGGTGCCTGTGTGGTCCGCTTCAATTTGAATAGCGAAGAGATTGGGCTGAGTGAATTGTCGAAGTGGTTGGGTACGCGACCGAACGAACGCCGGTGGTACCAGATGCTTGCGTCGGAAGAACCCAAGACACCAACGTTTCTTGAAGACCTGCGGGCGTCGGGAAAGGTAAGCATCAGACGTTTTCGGATTCACAACCTGGTTACAGAAAGGGTTTCTGCTTCCCTCGACTTGGAACGTGGGAAGCTGAAGGTTTCGGACTTGCGTGCTGATCTACTGGGCGGTAAGCATCGTGGCGATTGGCAAGTGGATTTTATGGCCGTGTCTCCGGTCTATACCGGGAGCGGAACTCTGATGGGGATTTCACTGGGACAAATGGCGACGGCGATGCAGGACCCGTGGATTGCAGGAACGGCAGAAGGGACTTATCAGCTCACGGCGTCAGGCACGGATTCGGCCGCATTCTGGGATTCGGCCGAGGGTGGCTTGCAGTTCGATATGCGAGATGGCGTTTTGTCGCACATTTCGTTGGCGAGCGATGAGGGGCCTTTACGGGTGGCGCGCTGGCTGGGGAGGGCGCGTTTGCGGGACGGGCAAATTGACATCGAGAAGGGCAAGTTGCTTTCTGCTGCCGGAGCTTATGAGCTTAGCGGCACCGCTTCTTTGGGACAAGTATTGGACCTGAAGCTGGAGCGAGGCACGGATTTAAAACCTGCAAGTTCGTTCGTTTACAGCATCACAGGCACCTTGGCAGAACCACAGATCGCGCTGACTAGCCCCGTGACGCAGGCGCGACTGAAGCCGTAAGCGGGCTGCCCGACGGTCCCTACCTCAGGGGCTGCCCCGATCTGAGATACTGCCTTTTGCGCGGGGCCTGAAAGGCCTGCTCCACCCAGATTACGGCACATATCCTGCACCGCGCAAAACCCTTCCCGGTAAGGCTCTGGTCATTTTCCCCTGGTCGATGACGGGAACTCCGTTCACGAGAACATAGTCCATCCCCTCGGAAAGCTGGTTCGGATTGTCGAACGTAGCCAAATCGCGTACGGTCGCGGGATCAAAGATGACAACGTCAGCCCACATGCCAGCCTTGAGGACACCGCGATCGGTAAGGCGCATGCGTTGAGCCGGCAAGGCGGAGAATTTGCGGATGGCGTCTTCGAGCGTCAAAGCTTTTTCTTCGCGGACGTACTTGCGCAAGATGCGTGGGAAGGTGCCGTAGGCGCGGGGATGTGGATGCTCCTGGCCCAGAATGCCCTCCGGTGAAGTTCCGGAAGAGTCGTTGTCAACGGCGACCCATGGCTGCTGCAGCGCGAGTGTGACATCGGGCTGCGACATGCCGAAGACGGCAACGTCGGAGTCGGGATCTTCAATGAGGAAATCGAACAGGGCATCCATTGGATCTTTGTTCCAGAGTTTCGCAATCTCGGAGAGGCGCTTGCCTTGCAGGGAATGAAGCTTGGGATTGTGGGCTACGCCGATCATGATGGCATCGGGTCCGGGAATTTCCTGCCATTCGTTATCCCAGTTTTTGGAGGGTGTGAGCATGTCTTTGCGGATTCGGTCGCGAGTGACAGGATCTTTCAGGCGCTCGACCATTTTTGCGTCACCGCCGTCATGTGCCCACGGGGGAACGAAGGCCGAGAAGGAGTTGAACCATGCGGTGTAGGCGTAGGTGTCGGCGGTAATGTCGGCGCCGGCGCCGCGGGCAGCGTTGATCTTGGCGACTACCTCGGGCATGCGTCCCCAGTTATTTTTCCCAGCGACTTTTATGTGCCAGATTTCCACGGGCACGTGGGCTTCGCGGCCAATGCGCAGGGCTTCGTCGATGGAATCGAGCACGGAATCGCTTTCGTTGCGCATGTGGGTGGAGTAGATGCCGCCGAATTTGCCGCCTTCGGCGGCGAGCGCGATCAGTTCCTCAGTCTTTGCATAGGGAGCGGGAGCATATTCGAGCGCGGTGGAAACGCCGACCGCGCCGTCTTCCATGGCTTGGCGCACCAGCGCCTTCATTTGTTCGAGTTGTTCGGGCGTGGGTTGTTTATCATCGTCGCCGAGCACCATGCGGCGAACCTGCGTGGCGCCGACGTAGCTGGCCAAATTGATTCCCATGCCTTGTTTTTCGAGGCGCGCAAAATACTGGCGGAAGGTTCGCCAGTCGGGAGTGATTTTGTAATGGTCGTAGCCGGGTCGATCGAGTTGGATGATGGCGTCGTTGAGCGGGGCGATGGAGCCGCCTTCGCCTGTAATTTCGGTCGTGATGCCCTGATAGATTTTCGAAGGCAGACGCGGTTCAACGAGGATGGAGAGTTCGGACTGGCCGAGCATGTCGATGAAGCCGGGAGCGACAACTTTGCCGGTGGCATCGATGGTGCGCTTGCGAGGTGCGCTTGCGAGGTTGCCGATGGCAGCGACTTTTCCGTCGCGGATGCCGACATCGCCGGAATACCAGGGCGAACCGGTGCCGTCGATAATGTGGCCGTTGGTGATGATGAGATCGAAGGCGGTTGGCGATTGCGCGGGCAATGAGTGGGATGTGGCGAGCGATAGGGCGATCACGGCTATGAGATTCGCGGTATGAAGCTTCATCGGGTTCCTTTTCTACGAAACTGGTTCTACGGAAGTGGGTGTGCGCGACGCCTTGCGATCGCGCCGAGTAAAATCCAAATTCCCAGTGCCAGCCATTCGTACACGGTGAAATGGCCGGGGATTGCCGGAACGATCTTCATCAACATCATCGCGATGGCCACGAGTAATCCAAGGCTGGCGACCGACCACTCGACTGGCGACAGACTCGAGTGGCTGGGCAGTTTCCCCGAGCGCCCCATGGAGAGATAGGCGGCGCAGGTGGCGGCCCACCCGATGGCGCAGGCGACTGAACCGACCTCGGTGATCGGAACAAGAATCGCGTCTCCCAGAAGCATACAAGCTGCGGTCACGAGTCCGATGCAGAGAACCGCGATTGACGGTGTTTGATGTTGGGGATGGATTTGTCCGGCTCGGGGGTCGACGAGGCCGCGGCGTCCCAAGGCAAACAGCAGCCGGCTGGCGGCTACGAAGTTTCCGTTGAAGCACTTGAACAGGGAGAGCAGCGCCGCTGCCAGGATTAGATTCACTATCCAGCGTGAGCCAACGGCACGCTGAAAGGCTACTGCGGTCATGAACTTGTCATAGGTCAATTCGTGCCAGGGAGCGACGAATGCTACCGCGGCGATGATGACCGTATAGAAAAGAACGCCGACGAGGATGGCCATCCAGATGGCCTGGAGAAATCCCTGGCCGCGAAATTCGGGAGTGGACTCTTCTGCAGCCTTGCTTACGGATTCGAATCCGGTCATGAAATACGGGACGATCTGCAACACCAGCAGAACGGAAACGAACGGAGTGCGAGTGAAGAGTGGAGGCAGGTGGTGCAGAGAACCCTGGCTCACGCCGAGAGCGACAAAGACGATAAACAAGGCGAGGGTGCCGAAGGATGTCCAGTTCTGGAAAGTTGCGCTGAGGCGGATGCCGCGATAGTTCAGCGTGGTGAGCAACGCCGTGAGGCCGAGACCGACGATCAGGTGCGGGAGATAAACCGGGCGCCCGGCGATGTGGTAGATCTCGATTGAATCGAGCGACGGAATAATGTAACCGGCGATGCGGCCGACGGCTACGGCTTCCCACGGGCAGACGATGAAGTAGGCTAGCATCATCATCCATCCGGTGGAGAAGCTGGCCGGCCGGGAGAAAGCCGCCGCCGTGTAAGCGATTTCGCCTGCAGCATCGGGCATGGCGGCCACGAGCTGGCCATAGACCCAACCGATGGGGAACAGCAGAGCACCGCCGATGGCGAAGCCGAGCACGGCGCCGAGCGAGCCGCCGCGCAAGAGCCAGTCGTCCATGACCACCAGCCAGCCGACCCCGACCATGGTGCCCCAGGCGAGTGTGAAGTAGTCGGTGAAGCGGAGTTTGCGGGCTAGATTTGACATGCCGACGAGTTCGATCGGGCGACTCGGAGTGAGCGCGAATTATAAAGCATGGCGAGAGCGGCAGTTCTGCTTTCGCTCCGAAATCCGCGGCCTGCGTGATAGTATCGATGTACCCTCGCATGATGCTGCAAGCTGTGAATTTGGGCGTTGTGGCGCCGTTGTGCCTCTTTATTTCTACTTCTGCGACTCGTTGAAAAACTGATGACACCTTCGACCAACTTGCGGAAGCGCGTGCTCAGCGGCATGCGCCCGACCGGCAAACTCCACCTGGGAAACTACGTGGGCGCGCTTGAAAACTGGGTACGCATGCAGGATCAGTATCAGTGCTTCTTCTGCGTTGTCGACTGGCACGCGCTAACGACCGACTATGCTGACACTTCCCGTGTGAAAGAGAATTCGCTGGAAGTGGCGCTGGACTGGCTGGCGGCTGGGCTCGATCCGGAGAAGTCCGTGCTGTTCATCCAATCGCACGTTCCGGCGCACGCTGAGCTGCACTTGCTGCTTTCAATGATTACGCCGTTGGGCTGGCTGGAGCGGGTTCCCACTTACAAGGAGCAGCGGGAAAACATCCGGGACAAAGACCTGGGGACGTATGGGTTTCTCGGCTATCCCGTGCTGCAGGCGGCGGATATCTTGATGTACAAGGCGGATGTTGTGCCGGTTGGCGAAGATCAAGTCGCGCACGTGGAACTCACGCGGGAGATTGCGCGGCGGTTCAACGGATTTTACGGCAAGCGCGGAGACGTGTTTCCTGAGCCGCAGTCTCTGCTCACGCCGTCGCCGAAGCTGCCGGGTACAGATGGGCGCAAGATGTCGAAGTCGTATGGCAACACCATCCTGCTGACCGACCCTGAACC
>DATHOK010000200.1:0-8901 GCA_035484995.1 Verrucomicrobiia bacterium
TCCACGCTCGGCGGCTGGATCGCCACACGCTCGGCGGGAATGCAGAGCGACAAATACGGCAAGATCGAGGATATGGTGATTGCGCTGCGCATGGTCACTCCAGTCGGTGTGCTTGCTACGCGTACTGTGCCCAAGTCCTCAAACGGCATCGATGTCAATCATCTGTGCATCGGCAGCGAGGGAACGCTGGGAGTGATTACGGAGGCCACCATGCGAGTTCATCCCCGTCCCGAGTCGCGTCGCACTCACGGCTATTTGTTTCCTGAATTCGAGGCTGGCATCGAAGCTATGCACGAATGTGTGCGAAAAGAGTGCGTGCCTTCGATGTTGCGCCTCAGCGACCCGGACAAGACTGCACTGTCTTTGGCGTTCAAACCACCGTCGTCGCGGCTCTCGCAGGCGGTGACCAAGATCATGAAAAGTTACCTCAAGGCAAAAGGGTTCGATTCGCGTGCTTGCCTCATGCTCACAACTTTCGAGGGCAGCAAAAACGGCGCTCTCCGCCAACATAGTCAAGTGAACGCTATCTACCGGCGCTTCGGTGCGGTCGATCTGGGCTCCGGTTCAGGCAAGTCGTTCGAATCAACGAAGTACGATTTCCCCCACATCCGCGACTTTCTGCTGGATCGCGGTATTACTTCCGATGTGAGCGAGACTTCAACTGTTTGGAGCAATATCGTTCCTCTGTATCAGGCGACAACTGCGGGGCTGCGGGCGGCGATCCAGGAGAGTGGAGTAAGGCCCTGGGTCGGATGTCATATCAGCCATACTTACCAGTCCGGGGCGAGCCTCTATTTAACCTTTGCCTGCAGGCAGCAAGACGGGCGCGAAATGCAGCAGTATCTGCACGCCAAACGAGCTGTGCAGCAGTCGTTCATCGACCACGGCGCCACGCTCTCCCACCATCATGCAGTCGGCACGGAACACCTGCCGTGGCTGACCGAAGACATCTCGCCTGTGGGCGTGATGGCAGTCGGCGCGATTAAGGGGGGACTCGACCCCGACAACATCATGAACCCGGGACGATTGCGGCCGTCCGCCGCGCCCTTTGAGGAGTGGTCGAGAATCGGGAGCGATGCGATAGCTGCCAAGCTTTGACGCGTGCCGTCAGTTCTGCCCGCGGAAGATCAGTTTATGGTTTGATAACTGTTTACCTTCTTACTACAGGGTACCCCCCTCCCCCCGGGCTCTAGTGGAATCATCGAGTTAGCACGAATTTGTCCGCAAAATCCGCATGACAAAGGACTTAGAGGTCATAATCTAGAAAGCAAAGGAGTTACCGGGACGATTTTTGGTCCGTCACGGCCTCTGAATTTATTGCCTTTGCTTGGGCAATTATGGAGTGAGTTTCGGCACGGCGCAAGGTTAGATGTCACAGCGATGGGCTGTGAATATTCTGGATGCCGCTCGGGGTACTCACGGCAAAATCTCTTTCCCCAGGGGCCAATCGCTGCACAGCCTTCTAAAACCGCGAAGGCTGGGGCGTCCGCAGTCGTGAATGGCTCCAACAAAACGTGGGCCAGCCCCCCTAGTGGTATCGCGATTTATCGCCGGTAGGGACTGCGACGCGTCACTGCAAACCAAAGGGAATCTGGTCTTCGCGTCTCTTCAGGGGTACCGGCGTCTTGCGAACAATATCTAGAGCGGACGGTGTGGCGCGAATAAACCGGCAAGAATGGAACCTGGGATACCCGAAAAATAGTACTTGAGTGCCGATCTTTGTCTCCGGCCAGATTTGGTTTGCCATCGCGCTCGTCGCATCCTCTGTCGAAGGAATCGTTGGCCGAAAACGGACGTTTTGCCACGACCCAAAACTCGGTCCCCGAATGGCTTCCTTCAGCTTGTAATCTGTAAACCAGTCGTCCGCCCTATCTCCCTCTTCGTTGACCTCGACCCTTCTGGAGCCCGTTACTTCGAGCAGCAGCACGCTTATGTCTGGGAGGTATCGCATTCTTCCCTCGATTATCGAGTCGGGGCATTTCCCGGAAATTAATTGCTGGTAAGTATCGTGTCGGATGGATTGGATGTCTTGCCACAGCGTGGGAGCTATTTTTCGGGCATCGTCGCACCCGCTCAGATTCCAGAAGCAACTGAGATTTAACTCAAACACCCGTCCGGTAAGCCTGGACGGCGCATCATCGGTAAACGTGACAAAAAGGCCGTTCGCGCCACCGCTCGGCCGGTATTGCGGGCTTTCATCATCTTCGCTGGACACCGGGAATGGAATCCGGCGATCTATCCAAAATCCATGGACGCTTCTTGCCGAAACGATATAGCCGGCGTAGCCCGGGTATTCGGGACGCACCCACCCATTTGCCAGGCCGTAGTCAAGGTGCACCACTCTTCCGTCTTCCACCAGTGCGCCCGCGTCGAAGCTGATAAATCTGTAGCCCAGCCAGTCCGCGAGGTGCTGCACACAAAGCGTGAGGGCTTCCGAGCGTATCTCATTCAGTGCCAGGGCAATGGTCCGCGGCAACCGATCAGATTCGTTGGAAATATGAGCGTAAAAGCCACGATGAGTAGTGCCGCTTACCTCCCAGTCTTTTTCAATCAAGAAGGGGACCGTCTGTGTGAGCTGTTCTTCGCTGGTTTGCTCTAAACGTACCGCGGCCAATCCGTGTAACACGGACTGGATCTTCCGCGTCATCGCATACGAACGGAACCGGACAGCAGTCGTAGCGAGCAATAGAAGAAAAAAGACGGTGGCACAGACGCGGCGTACCCAACGGCCGGTCAGTGCTCGGATCGCCCAATGAAAAAGAGGGAAACGCGACTTGAAGTCCATTTGTGCCGCTCGATCTTGCAGCGTCCTCTAAATAATAGACACCACTGCACAAATCTATTCCTCTTCTGCGATCTTCCTTGGTAACTGTTGTAACCAAGGCGATAGCACTCATTGACCTGGTTGCGGCGATTTGTCCTAGTTACGAAATTGCCGCTGCAGCGAAACCTGGCCCATCCCCCTAAATGAGTGATATAGGGATTTATCAACAACTATCCGAGTCTCCTGTACAAAATTGACCGTTCTCTTCTGCGGGCCGCGATGTATTGTCGCAGCCAGGTGACGACTTTGACCCCTTCTACCATCGCTGCAAGCACGACCGCCGCAGACAGAAACTTCGATTCTGGCTCATCGAGCCGCCCGCTCATCGCCCCACTGTGGCACACGATTTTGTTCATTGGCATTTTTGTGGGGTTTTCAGTCGTGGGTGGTTTCTTTCAGCACAGTGTAAAGCAGCAGCCGCAAGCAACAATGCCGAGACGCAGCGCTGTGCCGGGCTATATTTCCGTGGTTGTCATGGAATGGCTACTGGTGCTCTACGTCCGTATGGGTGTGCATAAGCGCGGAGTGCGTTTGCGCGATCTCGTGGGCGGCCGTTGGGCTACGTCAAAAGAAGTGATGAAAGACGCCGCGCTAGGCGCAGGTCTCTGGGCGGTTTGGCTCGGTCTTATGAATGCCCATCTCCTAGGCTGGGGAACCAACGCCGCGCACGGACTTCTCCCACGAGGGATTCTCGAGAGCTTGGTGTGGATACCGGTTGCGCTCTCAGCGGGGTTTTGTGAGGAAGTCGCATTTCGCGGCTATCTTCAGAAGCAATTTCACATAATCACCGGTGGCGCTGGATTAGCGATCCTCTGCCAATCGATGGTATTCGGCATTGGCCATCTTTATGAAGGAGTGGGCCAGGTTGCGAGAATTACGCTGTTTGGCCTTCTGTTCGGACTGCTCGCTTTATGGCGGAAAAACCTGCGACCGGGGATGATCGCGCACACATGGTCTGACATTTTTGGTGTAATCATTTTCCGCGGAGCCTAGACAACCTCGGCCTCGGCTCGACATTAGCCGCGCTTTTCGTAGATGCTGATTTTCTCAGACTTCGTCGTTAGCTGCTGAAAACAGGCGATAGCACTCATTGACCCGGTTGCGATGACAGACCCGGGAAGCCAACTCAATACCCCCGTCCGATTACGGCATTGCCGGAGTGTGCGCTTCTTGGCATAATAATGAGGCTCTGGCCGATTTGCGCCACGGGACGGCGGTTTCGCGTCCGGTGAAGAAACGGCCTACATGCGTTTTCTGGCAAGCATATTTGTGCCCACGGGCAACCGGCGGCTGAATGAGCTGATCGGTTTTCTGCTGTGCGTCTCTGCGCTCCTTCTCTTCCTCGCGCTGGCTTCGTACTCGCCGCTCGATCCTTCACTCAATAGTGCGTCCGTGCTGACCGGAACCCACGTTGCCCGCAACTGGATTGGTGTGGTGGGAGCGCTCATTTCCGACCTGGCCCTGCAGTTCTTCGGGATCGGAGCGTTTCTGCTGCCGATTTTCCCGGCAATGCTTGGACTCCGCTGGTTTGCGTCGCGCAAGATTCAATCACCCATCGCGAAAAGTCTGGGCGGAATCTGGCTGGTAATCTTTGTCCCGGCGCTGCTGGCGCTGCTGCCGTGGCATTTGCGCTGGCTGCATGTGATTCCAGTCGAAGGTCTTCTGGGGCGGGTAGTGGGCGATGTCCTGATCCACTACTTGAACTTGACCGGCGCCTATATCGTTTGCAGCAGCGTGCTGGCGGTTGCGCTTTATCTTTCGACGGCGTTCTCATTTTCGTCGATTCAAGTGTGGGCGCCGACGCGGTTTGCGTTTGTTACCGCGCTGTGGAATCGCTACCAGGACTGGCGAGCGGAACGGGCGAAGCGGCGTCAACAAAAGGAACTCGACAAGCGCCGGATTTCGAAGCCGTTGGTAAAGACGCAGCTGATCCCATCGCGGCAAGCGGCCGAATCAATCGAGCCGTCAAGATCTTCCGCCGAGCCTCGACGTACTGGCATCGAGCGCATGCTGGAGCCAGATGGTGGACCAGCTTCGACCGGTGGAATCCTTCCTGAATCGCTGGCCGGGCTCGGAGGCGCTGACAGGGATGCTTCGACTGCGAATGAGCTCGCTTCGCGATCTCATTCTCCGCTCAGCATGACAGGGGACCCGGAAGTGATGCAGCGTGGCGACAGCGATCACAAGGCCAAGACCACGATGCCTCGCATCGCGGGAGGCTACAAACTGCCTCCGAGCAGCTTGCTGCAGCGTCCTGATGAACAGCAGGCGGTGGATGCGGAAGAGCTGAAGCTGCTGGCCCAGGTGCTCACAGAAAAGTATGCCGAGTTCGATGTCCACGGGCAGATCACGCAAATCAATCCCGGTCCCGTGGTCACGACGTTTGAGTTCAAGCCAGATGCTGGAATCAAATACAGCCGCATCACCAACCTCACCGATGATCTTTGCTTAGCGTTGAAGGCCGAGAGCATTCTGATCGAGCGGATGGCGGGGAAATCGACGGTGGGCATTCAGGTGCCGAACCGCGAGCGCGAGATCATCTGGCTGCGCGAGAACATCGAGTCGCAGGAGTTCATGGGATCGAAGTCGAAGCTGACCATGGCTCTGGGCAAGGACATCAATGGGCGCATCGTCACGGCCGACCTGAACGGAATGCCGCACCTGCTGATTGCCGGGTCGACCGGGTCCGGCAAGAGCGTTGCGATCAACGCCTTCATCATGTCGATTCTGTACAAGGCGACGCCGGAGCAGGTGCGCCTGATTCTGGTTGATCCGAAGCGGCTGGAACTGGGGAACTACGAAGGTGTGCCGCATCTGTATACGCCGATCATCACCGAGCCGAAGCTGGCAGCAAACGCGCTGCGCAATGCCGTGCGCGAGATGGAACGGCGGTTGAAGTTGCTGGCTGCCAAGGGCGTGCGGAATATCGACCAGTACAACCGGCTGTTCGATCAGGGAACTCCGAGCTTGTTTGAAGAGGATTCCGACGACAAGCCGATTCCCTACATCGTGATCATCATCGATGAATTGGCCGACCTGATGATGCTCGATTCCAGCAATGTGGAGGAATCGATCACGCGGCTGGCGCAGATGGCGCGGGCGGTGGGCATTCACCTGGTGCTGGCGACGCAGCGTCCGTCGGTCGATGTGATTACGGGATTGATCAAGGCGAACTTCCCGGCGCGAATTTCGTTCCGCGTCGCTACCAAGGTGGATTCGCGGACTATTCTCGACGCTAACGGCGCGGAGGCACTGCTCGGCAAAGGTGACATGCTCTATTTGCCCTCGGGATCGGCGCGAGTGCACCGGCTGCATGCCCCGCTCGTCACTGAGAAAGAGATTGCGGCGGTGGTTGAATTCTGGAAGCAGCAAGGTTCGGCGGAGTATCAGCAGCAATTCCTCGAAGCCCCGAAGGACGAACGCGAGCCGGGCAGCGGCGGCGATGGAGTTGAGGGATCAGAGGGCGGCAACGAGGACGATCCTCTGTATCAGGATGCCGTAAAACTGGTGGTGGAGTTTGGGAAAGCGTCGACTTCCCTGCTGCAACGGCGGCTGCGCATCGGCTACGGGCGCGCCGCGCACTTGATCGATCTGATGGAGCAGGACGGCATCGTAGGCGCAGCCGATGGCCCCAAGCCGCGGGAAGTGTTGAAGCGTCCCAACTGGATTTCGGAGATTGAAGAGACTATGCGCTAGGACTATCTTCGCGCACGGGAGTCCATTAGAACGGCAGCGAACATCGTGTAGAGACCTGGCGAATGCTTTGTTCCTTCTTGATCCAACAGTAAAATCCCGCGCTTGGCGAAATCTCCCCGATTGCGTAATATCTGCACCTGAGTCTGTACCATCACTCTGACTAGATCGCACAATAGGATCGGACAAATATGGCGGACGAACTTCAGGAATTAAGAGAACAGGCTGAAAAGGCTCGAGAGGATCGGTCCCTAGCCGCGGTCTCCCTGACCATGGCAGTTCTGGCGGTGTTCGTGGCGGTAGTGTCTTTGCTGGGGCATCGAGCGCACACTGAGGAAGTGGTGCTGCAGGCAAAGTCATCCGATCAGTGGGCGTATTACCAGGCCAAGAATATTCGCGAGCACGAGGACGAGCTATTCGGCGATCTAAGTGCGGTGGTAGCCAGCAGTGACGCAGCGGCAATGGCCAAGTTCCGCGAAAAGGCTGGACAGGAAGCGGAACGCTACAAGCACGATAAGGAAGAGATTCAAGCGGAGGCGCGCAAGCTGGAGCAGGAGGTCGCGACCGAGAGGAATCGTGCCGATCTGTTTGACCTGGCAGAAGTGTTCCTGGAGATTGGCTTGGTAGTGACCTCGATCACTTTGCTCTCTGGGCGGCGAATCTTCTGGCACGTAGGGATTGTGCTGAGCGTGGTGGGAGTGGCCGTGGCGGTGATAGGGGCGATAGCGCACTGACGTTCAGTGGGTTCAATCGGCGACGAAGGCTCGTCACTGTGCCGATGAGTCGGCACTGAGGTCGGACGCGGAGCCGAACAGCCTGTCGAATCCGGGCAGTCTACCTGATTCTGCTTTCAACACAGTCTGGCATCTCAGCTGCAAGGGCTTCGGAATCTGGCTGCTGTTGAAAGTCTCAGAGACCAACTCCGAACCCGGAAAATCTGAGCTGAAGAGCAGTCGGCGGAGGGCGTGATGCTCAGCCACTGCGCTAATTCGACATGCTCAAGACCGTTTCTACGACTACGCCAAGGCAAGCTCTTTCTGGTGGAGACGGAATTTGTGGGCAGGTCGGGAGAGTTGAGGGCTCCTCCCGCTCCTCATATGCGGCAGCCCCGGCGCGTGGAGCGCTACTGGCTGTGTGACCGGTGCGCAGAGGTGTGGACGCTGGTGCACGACCGAAGGCAGGGGATTGTACTGGTGGCATTGCCACGCCGACCATTTACTGCGAGCACGGCAACGGCGACAGAATACAGAGAGTCCGCATAGGGTCGACGGCCCAGTTTCCCAGAATGGGCTAGGCGCCACCGGCACGGCGGAACTCCGGATCCCATGCCGATGGAGATGTGCCGGGCCGCATCTTTGAGCGCTTCGAGAATGCGTGGATGGTCTGCGGACTGACTACTGCACAGGGCCGCTCAACCCAAGGCTGGCTTCGATAGAGCCACGCTCATCGAAAATCGGGGCGCCGACGCAGCGCGCCGAGGTTGTTCTCTTCATCGTCGAGGACGTAGCCCTGCGGGGGCGCCGACTGAAGTACGCTCCCACCACCCGTTGAGGCTCGCACCGGCGCCTCGCCAAATACCTGTGACAACACACCGTGAATCTCCACCACTTCCTTGTAGGACGGTAGGATGAGCGCACGGACCGCTTCGCGTTGCAGTCTGTGGCCGGACACGATAACATTAAATGTCGCGCCGGCGCATGCACCCGGACGCGAGCCCTCACCAGACGAGTTACGGATAATTCACAAAGTGCGGAAGTGGTGGAACTGGCAGACACACCATCTTGAGGGGGTGGCGCCGAAAGGCGTGGGGGTTCAAATCCCCCCTTCCGCACCAGATCTTAAGGCTATAGATTGAGTAGGTAACAGGCAGCAGTTTCTTACAACATTGCACCGTGCTCCCGGCGCGCTCACATTCTTACAGTGCAATCGCGGAACACCTACTCCAAAATCACTGCGATCGTCCCCAGACAGGTCTCGACCAATTCAGGCCATCCTTCACCGGAAACTTCGTACGGGGCATCCGAAGGCACGCCGTCATGCCCGGCTTCAGGTGAGGACGATACATAAAAATCCCTTTGCATACTCGCCTCAGAAGTGCATAATGAATCGTTTTAATTGGGCAGTGGCCCGCTTTCGTCGGCCTCACGTCGGAGAAGCGGACCTTGCAGCGAGGGAGAAGACACCCTCGACAGAATCTATCCGCATCAGGAGGCACCGGCCTCGTTCGTTCATCCGGGTCAAGGGGGCAACGTGAGTCTCTCCACTCTAAAGTTTCGAGAAAACTACCAGCGCGTACTGCGAACTCTAACCACCGCCATCATCATCGTGCTGCCGGCAGCGCTCTTTGGCCAAGGCTACTTCGGGACCGTGAGCGGCATCCTCAC
>DATHOK010000201.1:0-3336 GCA_035484995.1 Verrucomicrobiia bacterium
GATTTTCTGGGGAAGCTGTAGGTTTGGAGCGGGCTAAAGTCCGGCTATGAAGTATCCGCTCTAAGTGGCGCTGAAGCGCCGCTCTTCCACGGCACTGCAGACAGTCACAACTTTTTCGGATTCGCTTCGGCTGCAGGAAAACTCAACGTCAAAGGCGTCGGACAAGAGTGTCCGACCCATACAATCACAGCTTTACGTTGCGCAGCCGCAGAGCGTTGGCGATTACTGAGACTGAACTGAAGCTCATGGCCGCGGCGGCGAAGATGGGACTGAGCAACAGTCCGAAAAATGGATACAGGACTCCTGCGGCGATGGGGACGCCGATCGCGTTGTATATGAAAGCGAAGAACAGATTTTCGCGGATGTTGCGCATGGTGGCCTGGCTCAGCTTGCGGGCGCGCAGGATTCCGGTGAGATCGCCCTTGACCAGCGTAATGCCGCCGCTTTCTATGGCAACGTCGGTGCCGGTGCCCATCGCGATACCTACATCGGCCTGAGCTAGCGCGGGGGCGTCGTTGATGCCGTCGCCCGCCATGGCAACGACTCTTCCCTGCCCTTGCAGCTTGCGGACAATTTCCAGCTTTCCTTCAGGTAGAACTTCGGCTTCGAATTCATCGATGCCTAGAGCCTTCGCGATCGACTCGGCTACGGCGCGGTTGTCCCCGGTGAGCATGACGATGTGGATGCCCTGCGCGCGGAGTCCACGAATCGCGTCTGGAGTGGACGGCTTGACCGGATCGGCGATGGAGATGTCTCCGGCGTATTTGCCATCTATCGCCACAAAAATCTGTGTGGCGGATGGAGCGTTGATTCGGGACGTCACCGTGTCGCCTTGCCCGAGAGCTCCGACCTCAACCATGAGCGTGCGATTGCCGACGGCGACTGGCCTGCCGTCCACAATACCTTGAATACCTTTTCCCGCTGAGTAAGAGAATTCCGCCGGCTCGGAAAGCTTCAACTGGCGATCCTGTGCACCGCGCACGATTGCCGTTCCCAGCGGATGTTCGCTGGCCCGTTCCAGGCTCGCGGCAACACGCAGGACCTCCCGCGAATCAAGGCCTGCTGCCGCCGTACTTCCCACCAGCTGAGGCTTGCCTTCGGTAAGCGTTCCGGTTTTGTCGACGACCAGCGTGTCGACTTTTTCGAGAATCTCCAATGCTTCGGCATTCTTGATGAGGACGCCGGCGCGGGCGCCTCGGCCTACTCCGACCATGATTGCCATGGGAGTGGCGAGCCCCAGGGCACAAGGGCAGGCGATGATGAGGACGGCGACTGCGTTGACGAGTGCGTGCCCGAGGCGCGGTTGCGGACCGAACAGCCACCACGCAACAAAAGTGATTACGGCGACTGCGACCACGATGGGGACGAACCATTTCGCCACGCGATCGGCGAGTCGCTGGATAGGCGCACGACTGCGCTGCGCCTGGCCGACGAGTTGCACGATGCGCGCCAGCAACGTGTCACTGCCAACGCGCTCGGCGCGCATTACGAATGAGCCGGTGCCGTTGATGGTAGCGCCGATGACTTTGCTCTCCGGTGATTTCTCGACGGGAATGGATTCACCGGTGATCATGGATTCATCTATGGCGCTGCGGCCTTCGAGCAGGACGCCATCCACAGGGACTTTTTCTCCAGGGCGCACGCGGAGACGTTCTCCGGGCTTGACCTGCGCGAGTGGGACATCCTTCTCACTGCCGTCAGGGCCGAGCAGGCGCGCGGTTTGGGGAGTGAGATCGAGGAGCGCGCGAATGGCAGCGCTGGTGCGACCGCGGGCGCGCAACTCCACCACCTGGCCGAGCAGGACCAGAGTTGTGATCGCGGCGGCGGCTTCGAAATAAACGTCGGGATAGCCACTCATGCCCCGGAGAGAGTCGGGGAAGATCTGCGGCGCCAGCGTGGCGACTACGCTGTATCCATAGGCTACCCCGGTACCCATCCCGATCAGGGTGAACATGTTGGGACTGCGATTCACGAGCGAGCGCCAGAAGCGCTGGAAGAACGGCCAGCCGCCCCAGACCACAACGGGCGTGGCTAAGGCGAACTCAACCCGGGGCAAATTGATTAGAACGCCGTTGATGTCGAGATCCAGGGTCAACTTGTAACCGAGCATGGGGATCATGGCGATCGCCATCAGCGGAGCGGTCAGCGCGAGGCTGACCCAGAAGCGGCCGGTCATGTCGGCGAGTTCGGGATTTTCCTGAGTGGAAGCAGTGATCGTGCGGGGCTCGAGGGTCATGCCGCAGATCGGACATGGGCCGGGCGCGGGCCGGACGATTTCCGGATGCATGGGGCAGGTGTACTCGGTGCGCGAGGAGGCGACCGGAACGTCCGGTTCGAGCGCCATTCCACAGGAGGGGCAAGCTCCGGATTTGTTTTCGCGGACCTCGGGGCACATGGGGCAGACATAGACTTGACCGGCGAGGTGGGTTTGCTGTGACGGTGGAGGTTCGAGTGGGTGTGGTCGATAGTCCGCAGGCGGACCTGGTTTTGCGGCGCCGAGCGTGACTAAGCCCGAGCTGCCTCCAGGTGGGACGGTCAAATATTTCGCGGGAGCTGCTTTAAATGTGTCCGCGCATCCGGTGCAGCAGAAATAGTAGTTCGTACCGTTGTGAGCGAAGACGTGTTTCGCGGTTGCGGCATTTACATTCATTCCGCAGACTGGATCGCGTTCGAGCGCCGCGGGTTGGTTTGATGGGTTCGTGGACATTCAGGCGTTTGGTTCTCCAGGGGGCTAAAGCCCACACGGTTTTGTACAGCTTACGCGGCGCATTCGGCGCCGCTCCTTCCGCGTCACTGCGCGCCGTTGACGTGCACGCTACGCTATTTCTTCGATGGACAATGCTTTATATTGGATTCAGCCTGGCGGATTGGCCGGGCATCTCCTTTCATGATTCGTTGGCAGCAAAGGATTATCCCATGACTTATCTGGACGTAGGTTTTCGCTACGGCGCGGCGCCCGGCGAGAACGAATTGCGGGCGATCGACGGCATGCGCGAGGTGTATGGAATCCGGAAAGTGGAATTCAACGAAGCGGAACGCACCGTACGGGTGGAGTTTGACGCTTCTCGCCTGAAGACGGAAGCTGTGGCGCGACTCTTGCGCCAAGCGGGAGTGGATGTGCGAGAACCTTTGACGCTGGCCTGAAGTTGCCAGCGAAAGCGAGGGTGGGGGAGGGCTTCCGCTGGCGCGATCTATTGAATGCAAGGGGCGCCCAAGAGAACCTCTGGCCGAAGTCGTCCTTGGAACGCCCCGTTGCGCGCCACTTCGTCTGGCTTTTTATAAGCACATAGCATGCCGTCTCTAAGCCGCTCAAAATACAGGCGGGTTCCCTGCCCC